>JBFEPB010000159.1:0-4596 GCA_041550295.1 bacterium
AGCAGATCACGGAACTGACTCACTCTTATTTCTTTATTTGCTTTCAAGTACTCAATGAGTCTTCTTTCTGCCTCTTTAACATGCGTCCTATGCAAGATTATTCCTTCGCCGGCATTCACGAGTGTGCCTGTGTCGAGCATGTAACGATATGCCTTTTTTACTGTATTCTCAGGTCCTATTTTCCGAGTTAGTAATTCATCAGAGGTAGGAGGTTTATAACCGCTGTCGAGGAAGAGTTGCTCGATTTTTCTCATCGCTTCATCCAGTTCCTTATCGACAACGACCTTGTGTTCGAATAGACTGACCTTTCCGTCTGAGGTGAGACGTACGATCTTGTCCGCTTCCATCGTTTCGAGGGTGCGATCGAGCAAGACCTTGTCAAAACCACGGCTTATGTCCTTTAATAGTTCCAGTACCGGTAGTCCGATGCCGGTCGGGTTCGTGTTGTGGTATTTACTCAATCGCTCGGTAATCTGGGTTCTTGCTTTTTCGTGATTCTTATTATGGTAGTAAAAGCCGCGTTTGTCGTCGATACAGATTACTCTCCCATCTTGTATTAGGGAATCGATCAGTTTCTTAACCTCTGGTAACGGCAAGTTGACGTCGTGGGCGATTTCTTCTGGTTTCCTCGGCAGATCGAAATTTGCGAGCAGGTCTTCTTCCACTACCACGAGAGGCTCACCGATTTCCATCCGCTGCAGGTGACTGATGAGTTCCTCGTCAAACCCTTTTGCCTTCGTTGCTTTGGGTTCGATGATGACACCACCGCCGATCGTCGTTTGAGGTGAGTAGGTCCTCACCACATAATTGTCGTTAATATCACAGACGGCCGGCGATTCCAGTCTGAACTGGACCATGGTTTTTTGCCCCGGCTCCAGTGTTTTCTTCTCGAGTAGCACGACACGGCCGAATATCTCGTTCGTCCCCACGTGAATCCGCAATCTGGTGAAATTCTTGAGCGGCTTGCCAGCAGAAAATAGCAGGTACAGAGAAGCATTAAGATATTCTGATGGTTCAAAGAACCCGGGCTGGGCAAGTACATCGCCCCGTTCGATATCATCTTTGTCCGCGCCCACAAGATTTATTGCCGCGCGAAATCCAGTGCCCACAGAATCTACTTTTTTATTGTGGACTTCGATTCCTCTTATTTTTACACTTTTCTTTTCAGGTAGTAATTCAGCAGTATCTCCTATTCTAACGCTGCCAGACAGCACCGTGCCTGCAATTACGGTGCCGAATCCCTTGATCACGAATCTCCGGTCAATTGGCATCCTGAAAATACCGCGATCGGTTTTCGGCTCGATTTGAGCGATCAATTCGTCGAGTGACCTTCTCAGGTCTTCTATGCCTTCCTTGGTGGTATTAGATACAGCAATTATCGGCGCACCCTCAAGGAATGAGTTACTTAATACATTCTGTACATCTTCTCTAACAATTTCCAGCATGTCATCCTGGACGAGATCTTTTTTGGTGATAACAACAATGCCTTTTTTGATGCCAAGTAGCTTCAAGATCTCCAGATGTTCGTGGGTTTGGGGCATTACGCCATCGTCAGCCGCGACGACGAACATCACGAAATCGATGGTTGAAGCTCCGGCCACCATATGGCGTACGAATTTTTCATGTCCCGGAACATCGATTATGGTCACGTCTTCGCTGTAGAAGACAAAACCAAGGTCGGTGGTCATGCCGCGCTCTTTTTCTTCCTTGAGCCTGTCCGGATCAACACCAGTGAGTGCTTTTATTAGTGCGCTTTTGCCATGATCGATATGTCCTGCAGTACCGATAACTATGTGCCTATTACCCATACCTATAATAAAGAAGTATTTTTGTTGAGATTGCGTTTCTTCGAAACGCTGTTTCTCTAATTGTGTGTTCAAATTCGAATTTCGAATTTCGAAATGCGATATAAACCTTTGGTTTTGAACACATGGTTAGAGCCGCAGAACTGTTTTGAATGCTTCCACTATGATCTTTTCCTCGTCCTTCATCACGGTACGAAAATCAAGGAGTAGTGTATCTTCGCTGACGCGTCCAAACACGGGTATCCTGTAAAGACGTAAGGCTCGTGCCAGATCTTTTGCCGACAGGGAGTTTGACGTGACTGCTACAACGTAGGTGGGGAGCTGTTCAGTACTTAGTGATCCACCACCGATTTCACTGATGCCTGATCTCACAGAAACATCAAGATTGCCCGCGCATGCTTTTCTTAGAGCTCTTGCGCAGCGGTTAGCGTGTTTTTTTATTTCATCTAAAGGTTTCAACAAAATGCCAAGCACCGCGTGATTCAAGATCAGGTCTTCTTCCTTAAGTAGAAATGCCTGCAGCGTTGCTTCTAAAACAGCATTCGTAAGCTTATCGCACCGTAGCGCGCGGCTGAGTGGGTTTTTTTTGATTTTTTCAATATGTTCTTTCCTGCCGATTATTATTCCACATTGTGGTCCGCCGATGAGCTTGTCGCCACTAAAGCAGACAACATCGGCACCCTCAGCAATACTCTCTTGCACCATGGGTTCTTTGGGCAGTCCATATTTTGAAAAGTCGAGCAATGCACCACTTCCAAGATCGTCGATGACCGGGATATTGTTCTTTCTTGCCAGTTCGACAAGCTCACTCAAAGGTACTTCCTTTGTGAATCCAATAATGCGATAATTCGACTGGTGCACTCTGAGTATTGCGCCGGTGTTTTCGGTGATCGCGGCTGCATAGTCCTTGAGGTGGGTGCGGTTGGTCGTGCCTACCTCGCGCATTAATGCTCCGCTCTGAGCCATTATATCAGGTATCCGGTACGCTCCGCCGATCTCGATCAGCTGTCCTCTTGATACGATCACCTCTTTGCCGTTTGCCATTGCGTTCAGGATCAGCATTGTTGCCGCGGCATTGTTGTTAACGATAATTCCCGCCTCGGCGCCGGTCAATATCTGTAGCAGCCGGTTGATCTTCTTGTAACGGTCAGCTCGCTTTCCTTCTTCGTCGATCTGGAGGCGGGAGTAGCCCATCGACATATCATGGACCACGTCCGCAATGCGCCTGTTAAAAGGCGCACGGCCCAGTCCGGTATGCAGAACAATCCCGAGCGCATTGATTGCGTAGCAGAAATAGGGGCTGATCATATCCTGAATCTCGGCAAGTATTTCCTTCTTTAAATGAACCAGGGTAGTTTTCTCCCCAACCTTCAGGCGTTGGCGGAAACGGTCGACATTGTCGCGTACGATTCTTGTAACATGGGTTTGTTCAAGGATCGTGAGAGTTTCTTTGATCTCATCCCATTTCAGGATCTTATCGACCGAAGGAATATTTCTCAGTATCTCTTTATTTTTCATGCCTTCCTTCCTGCAAAATTATAGTGATAAGGCAATTGATGTCAAGCTGCCGTCCAGTAGAAGCATTTCTCTATGGTGATAGCGCGGCACCCACGGCGCCAATGATCTGTGGTTCGGGTGGCACTTGAATCTGTAAACCCAGTCTCTTTGTCAGCATGCTTGTCATGCACTTGTTTTTTGCCACACCACCGGAGAAAACGATCTCTTCTTAATATCCCGTTCTCCCTATGAGTGAAAGGATGCGGTTGAGGATGGATAAGTGTACACCCAGGGCGATGTTTTGCCGATTCACTCCGCGCGATATGAGCGACACTACCTCTGACTCGGCAAATACCGTGCACATCGAACTTATCGTTATTGGTTCCCCAGCGTGGGCCGCGATTTCGCTAAATTCATCCAGGGTGTAGCCGAGCGTAGTTGCCATGACTTCGAGGAATTTCCCAGTGCCGGCAGCGCATTTGTCGTTCATCTCAAAATCCTGCACTCTGCCGTTTTCTATACGTATTACCTTACTGTCCTGCCCGCCGATATCGAGGACAGTGTGACAGTTTGGATAGAAGAAATTAGCGCCAATCGCGTGGGCTTTGATTTCAGTGATTACCGGACACTGTAGATGCATTTGAGCAAGGTAGCGGCCGTAGCCGGTTGCCACGATCCTTTCATAGCGCTGGCTGTCAAGCAGGTTCTGCGCGTTTGACAAAGGGTCGATACCGGTATCGATTACTTCATGATTCAGAAGAGTTCGTTCTTCGATAACAGCGATTTTTATCGTGCGTGATCCAAGATCGATTCCTGCGGTTCTTATCTTTTCTCCTATGTCAGTTGTTCGAGGAATGCGTCGATACGTGTACGCATCTGTCCGATGTCTTCTTCAGAATAGTCGGTTTCGATCTTGAGATTTGGAATGTTGTTCTTCTTGAGAATTCCGGCCACTCGTATTGCTTCGACATTATAGCCATGACAATACTGCAGAATGTATTGCACAACGCCATCCACCGTATACTCTCGCGCCAGCCGTTCAATGGATTCCATGCGTTCGTCATTGGGCGAAAAACATGCGCAGTTGATTTTCATGTACCGGTCTGCCAGTGCTTTAAGTTGCCCTGGCAGGTCTCCATTGCCATCTTCCACCAGATTTTCGTAGTATCGGGTACCCGTGCATGTTTCGTCGACGACGACAACCGCTCCGGATTTCTCCAACAATGAATGCACCTTCCAGTTGCCCATTACCGACGGACATCCTGATATCATTATTCTCCTTGTCCCTTTTGGG
>JBFEPB010000160.1:0-4556 GCA_041550295.1 bacterium
AGATATTTGATAAGATAGAAAGAATTAAAGGAGGCTTACCATGACCACAAGAGTCAAACAGCTCATTTTATTTCTCTGCGTTTTCTGTATCACAGTCCGCGCTCAAGAGCGCGGGATACAATGGAATGGGTACCTTCAGACGGACAACCGTGTCCAACTCTTAGGTGAGAACGATTTCTCCTGGCATGAATATCGGTTGAATCTGCGCGCTGAAATCGCGCCGTTCGACAAAACCCATTTCTACAGCGAGATCTGGGTGCGTGCACTCGGATTCCCCGAAGTTCAAAACAGCTCTGACCTCGATGATAACAATATCCTGCGGCCAATGAGTATTGAATTACGCGAAGCATACATTGATATCTATGGTTTTGTGCTGTCCGACCTCGATGTCCGGCTCGGCCGACAACGCATTGCCTGGGGCACTGGCGACAAGATCAATCCAACCGACAATCTCAATCCCTATGATCTCCAGGACATCTGGGATTTTGGCCGGCATCTTGGCTCTGATGGAATGCTCGCTTCCCTTTATCTTGGCGAGTATACTATCAGCACGGCGATACTGCCGATGTTCACACCGGCCGTACTGCCGGCAGGCGATTGGGCATATATCATGTCTCAAGAAATGGAATTACCCGAATTAATTGTCCGAAATACCGCGGACAGCATCATCATGCCGGAGAACAGCCTTCGAGAAACGTTCAAGGGCGGGCTAAAGCTGAAAAAACAATTCTTCGGATACGACATATCGATCAGTTATGTATATGGCATCGGTGACCTTCCGATTGCCACACGGGCATTAATTTACCCTACTGAGAATATTGGTGAAGTGGATATTTACTCTGAATTGATCTATCCGAAGATGCACATTGCCGGTTTCGACATAACCGGAGCAATTGGTGAGATCGGTGTCTGGGGCGAAGTCGCGATGTTCCTGCCTGAAGAGGTGATGCTCGTTACTGACATATCGGCCCTCGGTATGGGTGTTGTCGAATCCGTTGCACTCGAGGATAAACCGTACGTGAAATACCTGGTGGGCGCTGACCATACCTTCACAAATGGCTTATACATTAATGTTCAGTACCTCCACGGCTTCATGCACGAACGAGGCCGTGATCATCTACGAGACTACCTGCTTTTTGGTTCGGAATTGAAATTGTTAAATGACATGATAAAAATAATGCCGATTGCCGGCGCGATTGAGATCAATGACTTTGGTAACATAAAGGACAACTTTGCCGTGGTCTACGCACCGGAGATAGCGTATAGTCCAATCGATAATGCAGAATTGGCCGTAGGAACGCGCTTAATCGAAGGCAGCGACAACACCACCTTCGGACAATTGAAGAATAACGATGAGGTGTATTTCAAACTGAAATATAGCTTTTAGTTTTCGCCATTACTTGCCGCGGCAAGCGGTCGAGTTACACATCGCCAGGAACTGCGAGCCCGGCGCACTCAGTCATTAGGTGTCCTAATCGTATACTCCATACGTGCTGACGTGGTCATCCATTGACTAAAGAAAATTATTCGCTATACTGCTGCTATTGAATTTGTCTCAACCCAACAATCAGGGAGAGCGATTGACAGAAGAAGACAAAGACCCAACGGAAACCAAACCCAAACTCTGGAACGTGAATTTCTTCCTGCTCTGGCAGGGACAGTTGGTTTCAGCTCTGGGCGACGTAGCATACTCGATCGCTCTTGGTTTCTGGATACTCGCGGTTACTGGTTCGACCGCACTCATGGGCACTCTCATGGCCGCTTCTTCTCTGCCTCGTGTGCTCATATCGCCTTTCGCTGGTGTGATAGTCGACCGCAGCGACCGAAAATGGCTGCTCGTTATTATGGACACCATAAGAGGCATCTGTGTCGTGTTCATCGGTATTGCCTCGTACCTCGGATTTATCGAAATCTGGATGGTTTTCGTCGCCGGCATGATCATCGGCGCCTGCGGCGCCTTCTTCAACCCGGCGGTTAGCAGTATGATCCCCGATATAGTTGACAAACGTAAACTCATCCAGGCAAACTCCGTATTCAATATAATTCAAACCGCGTCTGGCATCGTCGGCAGCTCGGTAGGTGGCGTTCTATTTAAAATACTCGGCGCTTCATTCATGTTCCTTTTCAACGGCATTTCATATTTGTTCTCGGCGGTAACCGAGATCTTCATCAAAGTACCAAAGATAATCCACGAAAGAGCACGACTGCATTTTTTTGCCGACCTGAAAGATGGGCTTAAATTTGTCTGGCATTTCCGCGGTTTGAAAACATTGATCATTATCGCTGGGCTCATAAATTTCTTTGCGGTCATGGGTATCATGCTCATCCTGCCGCTATTTCATCAGGAAGAGCATCTGGGCCCAGCCCTATATGGCTTTATCATGGCTTTTTTCACCGGCGGCCTTTTTCTGGGTTTTCTCTTCACCTCGCTAGTCGACTTCAAACCCAACCAGAGATTCACGGTATTTTCTGTCTGCTATCTGTTGATGTGTGTGTGCATGATTCTACTGCCCGTTTACCTTCGCTTTCCGATCATGGCGACACTTGTCTTCGTGACCGGTTTTGTCAACGCCATACTCAACACATTCATCAATACGGTACTCCAGCTGACTACGCCCCAGGACAAACGGGGCAAGGTTTTCGGTCTCCTGACCAGCGTCGCAGGCGGACTGATGCCGGTAGCGTACGCCATAGGTGGGGTACTTGCCGAATTCATTTCTATAAGACTATTGATATCTGCCAGTTTTGTGGTGGTACTGGCATGCTACCTGCCTATGTTCTTGAGTACTTCATTCAGGAAATACCTGCAATTCGACGCTGAACAGCAATCTTTGCAGGATATTCTGTAAGATCCAGCGGTAATCTGCCGGAACTCAAGATCTACCCAGTAGAATTATCTATTCAGTAACACCAGTACGCGATCAGATTCTGTAGAGTCTACTTATATGACACTCTGCTAATGCGGTAGTTTACTCAGAATAATTTCTATCAACTTCTCCCGGTTTTCTTCAGTCACCTCGAGCACTTCCACATCTTTGCGTGCTCTGATCTTATCACAAAAAGGGTGACGCTTGAATAACATCGTGCTTACGACCGGACTCTTCGAATCCAGTGCATCAAGCACGGATAGTCTGAAGGGCCGCGATAACATCTCCATCTTACCGATCTCATCAATTATTATTATCTTCCCTTTGTTGATTCCCTTCTTTATGGCTGTAATACCTACTTCTTCGACGCATCCTAGGTCAACACCATATTTGCCAATATGTGAATGACCCCTTATTTCCCTATGCGCTAGAGTACAGCTATTCTTACCGAGGCTTTTTAGTTTGAAACCAACTCTTTCCTCACCTTCTTTGATCTCCTCGGTATAAAAACCCTCACACTTATCTGCCAGTTCTGATACAACCGCCTTTATTATTGTTGTCTTACCGATCCGCGGCGGACCGGTGAGAACGATATTAATCATATTGTTTACCTCATACGCGAACGCATATTATATCCATAACTGAACCAAAAATGTTTGCTGCGTGCCCATTATTTAAAATGCCTAAATGAAACCAAGTGCAGATTATTTAAATGAACATAAATATATTCAACGATGAGATCGTCAAGTTCGCTCAATGCGTTATCCGTGATCTGAATGGGTGCTCTCCGAAGTGTCTTCTCGAGAACCTCAATGGTTTGAGGACTCAGCCGTACTACAGAATCGTCGTGATGCTTGCTGCAAACGACCCCACCAGAACTAATACTAAAATCGATCCTGCCGTTGCTGCCCTTGACCGGTTGGTGACAGCGGACGCAGTCGATAAGGTGAGGCATCACCCCGGAGCTAGCAACAGCCCTCATGAGATGCCCGACAACCAATGCATGAACCGCTTCCGAACCGGCCTTACGCAGACCATGGAGGAATCGGATGAATTCCGAGAAGACATTGGTGTCGACTTCCTCCAGCGGCAATGTCTTGTCGAAGAATTCGCACATCACCAGCGCGCCGCTGACCTTATAAGGATCACTTCTTATCTCAGGGAAACTGTCGATAACAACGGCATCACTCAGCGTGTAAATATCTTTGAATTCTCTCTTGTAGAATATGATCTCGTCGAAGCTGAACGGCTCCATTGCCCCGCACATCTTGCTCTTAGGGCGCCTAACGCCTTTTGCAAGCAGCCTGACCTTTCCCACCTTATTTGTGAGTACGGATGCGATCAAGCTCGATTCTTTGAATGGCGTGGTCTTTAGAACAAAACCCCTGCATTTGACTATATTAGCCATTAATTATGAATTATTATATTATTATTGATGGCCAATGTCAATGAATCTAGTTTCAAGAATAAGGGTATTATCCCCTGTCCGCAGCGTACACTCACGGCTAACATCTCATGCCCTTGAACCCCGCATCAACGACACTGTATAAAGTGCCAGTCCGCACCAGACAAGACCAAAGCTTATAAAATGGGCGAATGTGAAGATTTCCCTGTATACGAAAACGCCGATCAGTAGCATGAGCGATGGCGCAATGTACTGCAGGAATCCTACACTCGACAGACGGATCC
>JBFEPB010000161.1:0-4544 GCA_041550295.1 bacterium
GCGGTTCCCTATTTTGGCATGGTTAGCAACAATATCGGTTATGTGTACTTACGCAACTTCTCAATTTCTGCCGATATCGAACTGAAAAAGGCGCTTGATTCTTTGTTCGTCATGGGTGCAGAGAAAGTGATTTTCGACCTTCGTTTGAACTCTGGAGGCCTGCTCAATGAAGGTCTCAAGGTGAGCGAGCTATTCCTTACCAAGGGCAAGGAGATAGTGGCCACAAGGGGGAGGAATGAGCGCGAGCGTATGTTCAGGTCGCAGAAGACCTATGCCTATGTTGATTTTCCTATGGTTACGCTTGTCGATGGTGGATCTGCCTCGGCTTCGGAGATCGTTGCTGGTGCACTCCAGGATTGGGAAAGAAGTCTGATCATCGGCATGACGACTTTTGGCAAGGGTTCGGTGCAGAACATCATACCATTTGAAGACAGCACTGCGCTCAAATTGACCACGGCCCGCTGGTATACACCGTCTGGCAGGAGCATCGACAAGCCGGTGGATTGGGATGGATTGGACAGCAGGGTAACCTCGGCTCAACAAAGATTGGTTGACAGATTGCGCGGCGAGATTGAAGATCTGAAGGAACAGGCAAAGACTGATGCTGAAATGCAAATCGTGGAACAGATCGAAGACAATTTATATGATATTGAAGATAATATATACAGACTGCGCGTAGATTCGACGAAGTTAAACGATGAGACGAAGGAATTCACGACGCTGGGGCCGCTCAAACGCACTGTGTATGGAGATGGTGGCATTACGCCTGATATCATCATTAAACCACCGAGAATGTCACGGCTGGAGACTGAAGTATTGAACAAGGCGTTGACATTTGATTTCGTGGTGAAGTACACGGCAGAGCACGATAGTATAGACATGAATTTCGAAGTCGGGGACAAGTTGCTCAATGAATTTGCCGTGTACCTCATGGAACGTGACGTGGAATTTTCCGAAAAAGAGTATGAGGATGCTAAAGAAAGACTGCGGAGTAGGTTGAAGCAGGAGTTCTATACTAACCTGTGGGGCCTGAAGGAGGGCTACCGGATACGCGTTGCTGATGATACCCTGGTTCAGGAAGCGGTAAGAATGCTGAAGGAGGTGGCTGCGACGCAGGACCTTTTTCGTAACACAGAAAAGTGAGCATTCAGCGAGTCAGATGGAGCCGGTGACGCACCGCGTTCCATGGGAAATACCCGTCCTTGTTCTCCTCGCGCTGGTATTCGGCGGAATTGGATGGTTCATTTCACACAAAAGATCCCGAACAAATAGGAGAGGATAGTGGGTGAATCTTTTCGAGTCCAGATTGAAAGAGAGTCTGATCCGAGAGGCAATTTAATCAAACAGTCTTTTCATTCGTTCGGACTAGAAGGCGTGGATGAGGTACGCGTTAGCGATATTTACTACCTGACCGGTGAGGTCTCACGGTCGCAGGTCGAGATGGTTGCCCGGGAATTACTGTGCGATCCGGTTATTGAGAATTACCGGATCAGCGGACCCGAAGAACCGGTCGAGGGATTCGAGGTTTTGTTCAATCATGGCGTGACCGATCCGAAGGAGGGGAGCGTTAAGAAAGCGATCGCCGATCTGGGCATCGAGGTCCAATCCGTGAAAACCGGCAATAACTACGTGGTAAAGGGCACATTTGACGAGCAGCAACTGAAAAAGTGCGCCGAGCTTTTTCTCTACAACCCGCTGATCCAGCATTTGAGACGCGGCGAGGAGGAAGTACCCAAACCATCGGCATACGAACTGAAAATCAGTCAGATTGACCTCGGGGGAGATCTGGTCCGGCTGAGCCGCGACATGGGCCTTTCTCTGTCTAGTACCGAAATGGCATGTATCAAAGAGTACTTCGATACGGAGAAAAGGGCGCCAACCGATGTTGAGCTCGAGACGATCGCCCAGACCTGGAGCGAGCATTGCCGGCATAAGACATTTCTCGGGAAAATATTATTCAACGGCGAGCATATCGATAATCTCCTGAAGCAGACGATTATGCGAGCGACACAGGAGATCGATCATCCGCTGTGTCTATCCGTGTTTCACGATAATTCTGGAGTCATTGATTTTGATGAGGAATACGGTGTATGCTTTAAGGTCGAAACGCACAATCATCCTTCGGCGCTGGAGCCTTATGGTGGTGCTGCGACAGGCATCGGAGGGGTGATCCGCGATATTCTCGGCACCGGCCTGGGTGCAAAGCCGATCCTGAACACGGATGTTTTCTGTTTTGGTTCGCCTGATTTTGACTATCGTGAATTGCCGGACGGAGTCCTACACCCGAAGACAATCATCAAAGGTGTGATCCGGGGTGTTCGGGATTATGGTAACCGTATGGGTATACCGACGGCAAGCGGCGCGATCCGCTTTGATGATGCATTCCTGTTCAACCCCCTGGTCTACTGTGGCTGTGTTGGTCTGATCAGAAAGGACCGCATTGCGAAAGAAGCCAGACCCGGTGATGCCGTGTTATTGGTCGGAGGTCGCACGGGGCGGGACGGCATTCACGGTGTGACCTTTGCTTCTGCCGAACTTTCTGGAGAATCAGAGAAGTCATGCGTGCAGATCGGCAATCCGATTATGGAAAGGCGTGTTATGGATTGCCTGCTCAAGGTGAGTGAAAAGGGCATTCTCGATGCAGTAACTGATTGCGGAGGAGGGGGCTTGTCGAGTGCAGTAGGCGAAATGGGCAAGAAAACCGGCGTAGTTGTACACCTCGATCGTGTTCCGTTAAAATACAAAGGTCTTTCCCCTCGGGAAATATGGATATCCGAATCGCAGGAGAGGATGGTCATGGCCGTTGCGCCAGAGCATCTCCAGGAAGTCATCCAGACCTTTGAACACGAAGGGGTGGAATCAACGGTCATCGGTGAATTCAGCAGTGACCGACGCCTCATTTTGCACTATAAGGATGGCAGGGTTTGTGATCTGGATATGGAATTTCTCCATGATGGATTGCCTATGCCGGTGAAGACAGCAAAGCCTAAATCGATCGCATCCCGAGAAGTCGATATTCCCAAACCGGTGGATTTGAATTCATTGATCATCGAAGTTGTCAGCGGTCTGAACACATGCTCAAGGGAGTGGGTGATCAGGGAATACGATCATGAGGTTCAGGGAGGCAGTGCGATAAAACCGCTCGTCGGTGTGCACCGTATCGGACCTCAGGATGCGGTGGTGGTGCGACCGGATCTGGGCAAGCAGAAGGGAATTGTCGTCTCCTGTGGGATAAATTCAAGGTTCGGCAGATTGGATGCCTATAACATGGCATTATCAGTTGTCGATGAAGCGATGAGAAACCTCGTTGCTACAGGAGGCAGCGTAGATAAAGCGGCGATGCTGGACAACTTCTGTCTATCTTCACCCGAACGCGAAGAGGTCCTCGGCGATCTGGTCTCATCGGCAAGGGGCTGTTATGATGCGGCAAAATGCTTCGGAGTGCCCTTCATATCTGGCAAAGACAGTCTCTATAACGAGTGGGTGGATAAGGATGGGAAAGTCATCCTCATCCCGCCGACCCTGCTCATCTCGGCGATCGGTATTATCGATGACGTTGACAAGTGCGTGACAATGGATCTTAAGCAGATCGATTCTGACCTTTATCTGCTGGGTGATACTAAGGAAGAGTTGGGCGGTTCTGAGTACTACCGGATACTGGATGTCGAGGACGGTGTGGTCCCAGGGCTGGATTTCGAAAGTGCTCCCAGGATAATGAAACAGCTGCACAGGGCAATCGAGAAGGGGCTTGTTCTATCATGTCACGACCTCTCAGAAGGTGGTTTATCATTGGCCTTGAGTGAGATGGCTTTCAGCGGAGATATCGGTGTAGAGGTCGATTTGAAGAAGATTCCATTTTCCGGCAAGAAGTTGCGTTTTGATACGCTTCTCTTTTCGGAATCGAACACGCGTTTCCTGACCGAGGTGAGAAAAGAAAACGCCACTGAGTTCGCCGAGTTGTTCGATGGATTGCCTTGCGCAAGGATCGGTCAAACCGTGCGCGACAAGCGACTCAAGGTATTTGCCGATGATAGGAAATTGGTTGACCTGCCACTTCTTATCCTTAGAAAGAAATGGCTCAGAAAGGTCGTTTGATCGGCTACTTCACCACTGCGATCTTCGTGACGTCATTGCCAGCACCGTGCGTGTATAGTACAACGTAATATATACCGCTATTGACGTCATTACCGTCTTCGTCCCTGCCATCCCAGATGAATGCCGATTCGCCGCTGTAAGTGCCTGGAATCAGCAGGCTTGTGCTTTCAACTTTCTTTACTAGCCGGCCGCTCAGTGAATAGACTCTGAATTCCACCAGGGATTCTCGATGTAGTCTGAACGGTAAGTATACGCTCTCATGTTGGTCAAGCAGAAACGGATTTGGGTAGGGGGTGAGCCAGCTACTGACGCTGGTAATGGGAACCTGTATCGGTGAATAGTTGATCGCGGCGTAGACGTCTGGCCAGCCGTAACCCATGCTGTCGGTCGGATTGTCGGCAAAACTTGCCGTGCTGTAGAGCGCCGTCTGGACCGAATCGACGTTCCAA
>JBFEPB010000162.1:0-4539 GCA_041550295.1 bacterium
CGCCGAGGCGATCCGTGAAAAAGGAGCAAAGGAGGTTTACACTTGCGTTGTGCACCCGCTTCTCTCCGGTGATGCACCGCAACGTTTAGTGAAATCATGCATCAAGGAGCTTGTGGTCACGGATACAATACAGTTGTCTCCGGAAAAGAAAATAAAGAAAATAAGAGTTTTATCCGTTGCCAATCTCCTGGCTAAGGCGATCATGAGGATTCATCGCGCCGAATCGATAAGTTCATTATTCAAGGAGGTACAAACATGAAAATAGACCTGCCGGCGACTACCCTTCAGACCGAAAAAAGGGGTGATGTGAACCGATTACGCAGACAAGGCAAAATTCCAGCAGTTCTCTATGGGCACAAGGAAAAGACAAGAAGAATATATGTTGAACAGAAGGAATTTAAAAGAGTTTTGGATGCAATGAAGAACGAAACGGTCATTGTGAATCTGAAAATTGGGAGCAAGGGTTATCCATGCGTAATCAAGTCTTTGCAGCAGAACCCTTTGAAGGGTTCATTGCTGCACATCGATTTTCAACACATTCATAAGAAGGAGAAGATAAGAGCGACCGTACCTATTCACACCGTAGGCGAAGCGCCCGGCGTGAAGAAAGGCGGGATTCTCGACCTTCATCTCCATGAAGTTCAGGTGAGATGTTTGCCCGATGCACTTCCTTCGCGCATACAGGTTGACGTCTCAGCGCTTGACCTCGGTGAGGCTATTCACCTCAGTGACATTCCGTCTCCTGGCGTTGAATTCGAACTAACCTCTGACACTACTGTTGTATCGGTACTGGTGCCGCGTGCAGTAGAGGCCGAGCTGAAGCCACCGGGTGAGGAAGAAGTTGTTGCCGCTGAAGAGGGGGTGGAAGGCGAAGAGAAAGAGGAACCAAAAGGAGAAAAGGAGAAGGAAAAGCAAGATGTAAAGGAGAAGAAGGAAGTAAAGGAAGAGAAAAAGGGCAAGTAGGCAGACGGGGCAGGTGCAATGATAATTTTTGGACTTGGTAATCCAGGTCTGAAATATCGTAGAACAAGACATAATGCAGGATGTATTTTTATCCAGGAATTGGCAAAATCGGCGAAGAAGCGATTTATCAGAAAGAAGGGTTATAGCATTGCCGTCTTGCGCGTCAGAAACAAAGAACTGCTGCTGATAAAACCTTACTGTTGGATGAATCAGTGCGGCCCGGCAATCAGAGACATCCTTCGGCACCATCGACAGGATTTTCTGGTCGTGCTTGATGATATAAACTTGCCGCTGGGCAGAATGCGTCTGAGGAGCAAGGGCAGCGACGGTGGACACCTGGGGCTGCGCTCAATAATAGACGTTCTGCAGACATGTGATTTTCCCCGGTTACGTATAGGTATTGGCCCGGCTTCTATGGATTCAAAGGATTATGTACTCCTTCGGTTCAAATCGGACGAAATGAAAATACTGAGAACCGTCGTGAAGCACGGTATCAAAGGCATCAGGATGCTGATAAGCGATGATTTTGTGAAGGCGCAGAACCACATCAACTCTATTAAGATAGAGTTAGATTCAGACGAATGAACACTGATTCAAGCCGATTGCGGGCATTCGCCGTATCTGTATCAATCAGCGTGAATCCAGGATTTTCCATGAAAACATGAAGATTGGCATCATCGGCTTGCCCAATGTCGGAAAATCCAGTCTTTTTAACCTGTTGACCAACGCTGGTGCCCAGGTGGCGAATTTCCCCTTTACGACGATAGACCGTAACGTCGGAATGGTCTCGATCGAAGACGAACGACTTGATCGTATCGTCGAGATCACAGGATCACCCAAGATGAAATACGCAAGCATTGAATTTGTGGATATTGCCGGCCTCATCAAGGATGCCCACAAGGGCGAAGGATTAGGTAACAAGTTTCTCTCTCATATCCGGGACGTCGATTGTATCGTGCATATCCTTAGGTGTTTCGAGGCCCCTGATGTGGCTCATACTTCGGCCCAGCTGTCACCGAGCGACGACTATTCGATAGTCCGGACCGAGTTAATGCTCGCGGACCTGGAGATCGTCGAGAGGCGCATAAAGAAAATCGAGAAAGCGGCAGAACATCGTGATGAATTACAGAAGTTGAACGAAGTAAAAGAAGATCTCAGTCGGGGGAAGATCCCGGGCGAGGTTCCTGTGCAGATCCCGCTGCTTACGGTAAAAAAGGAGATCGTTGTTTTGAATCTCGACGATGAAGGTAAGTTCACCGGCGGGCCAGAAGGTTACAGAATTTCGGTGAGGCTCGAAGAGGAGATCGGAGAGTTCACCGAAGAAGAAAGGCTCGAACTTAGAAAAGAAGCCGGTGTACATCCACAAGGTCTAGCCGGCTTGGTCACACGCTGTATGGAAGAGTTGTCCATCATTCTTTTCTATACGATAAAAGGAGAAGAAGCGAGGGCATGGCCGGTCAGACGGGGGACAACGGTCATCGAGGCAGCAGGGAAGATCCACACTGACATGCAGAAGGGTTTCATTAAAGCAGAAGTCCTCGCTTATGAAGATTTTATCAGAGCCAAAGGATTCAGCCAGGCTCACGATCTCGGTTGTGTCAAAGTTGAAGGTAAAGACTATGTGCTGAACGATGGTGAGATTATTTTGGTCAAATTCCGTGGGTGAATGGCATTTTGACCGCACGTAGCACTAATTTATTGACAAGAAATGAGTTATCTGTATAATTCAACAGTAAACCAGAGCGACAAAGATATAAAGGAGGCTCTATGTCCTTATGGGCGCTTGTTGTATTTTTGGTCGGTGTGGTCGGATTAATACTTCATTTCTTCAATATCTTCTCCTGGTTTGCACCTTGGTGGGGTATGATCTTGATGTTTATGGCTTTTGGTATGCTCACTCGCATATGGCGAAAAGAGAAGGAGGGAGAGAAGGAAAAACTGGTCGAAAGGATTCAGGAGTTGGAAGCGCAGCTCGAATCCCGTGGAGAATAAGAGACTGTATACCACACAGTACTGCGATACAAGATAACCCCAGGCAACTTTTTGTAAATCTAGATCTGATCGAAGATGATGAGTTTTTCTTCGGTCATTTCCTTGATGGCAAAATCAGGACCCTCGCGCCCAATACCGCTTCCCTTGGTACCACCGTATGGCATGTTGTCGACCCTGAAAGTCGGCATTTCATTTATCAAAACGCCGCCGGCTTCTATTTCACGTGCGTACTGAAGGGCCCTGCTGATATCCCGCGTGAAGACGCCAGCCTGCAGGCCGTACTTTGTGTTGTTCACTTTTTGGATGGCTTGTTCAATGCTGGTGAATCTGTTTACAGCGACGATCGGTGCAAATGCCTCTTCTTGAATGACCAGTGCATCTTCGGCTACGTTGGCGATGATGGTCGGAACGAAAATATTACCGTCTCGCTTTCCACCGGTTACTACCTTTCCTCCCTTTTGTTTGGCATCCCGGCAGAATAACTCGGCTTTTTCAATGGCCGATTGGTCGATCATCGGACCCATCTCGGTTTCTGGAAGAAGTTGATCACCGTATTTTATTTGCTCTACTTCCTCGGTTAGCATGGTCAGGAATTCCTCGGCGATATCGTCTTCGATATATACACGCTGAATCGAAATACAGACCTGCCCGGCAAGAGTATAGCCTCCCTTGCGCACTTTCTTTGCCACGAGGGCAAGCGGCGCATCTTTACAGGCAATGACCGCGGAATTAGAACCAAGCTCCATTGTCACCCGTTTCATTCCGCAGTTCGCCGTAATGGTTTCACCTACCTCAAGCGAACCAGTGAAACTTATTTTTTTTATATTCCGGTCCTTGACCAGCGTCATGCCGATCGTGCTGCCCGAGCCAATCAGAACCGAGATCCCCTCCACCGGTAACCCCGCTTCGACAAGCGCCTCTGCCAGCATCACCCCAGATATCGGCGTCTTGGTTGCCGGCTTGTGGATCACTGAATTGCCGGCTGCAATGGCGGGCCCAATTTTGTGACAGGAAAGGTTAAGAGGAAAGTTAAAAGGTGTAATAGCGAGGACAATACCGAGCGGAACGCGCACGAAAAATCCTACCTTCCTTGATGGTCCGGACAGATCAAACCTCACGGTTTCGCCGGTTAGTTTCATCGCGGCGACACTGGATAACTTCATTGTATTGACGGCACGATCCACCTCGCCAAGCGCCTCGTTGATCGTCTTCCCGGCTTCAAGGGCGATTGCCCGGCCGAGTTCTGCCCTGCGAGAGACCATGATTTGCGCCGTTTTTTCCAAGATCTTTGACCGGTCCCCAGCAGGCATGTTCTTCAGCGTCTCGAAGCCTCGCTGGGCCAGTACGATTGTCTCTTTGACGTCTGCGTCCCCGGTCATGCCAAGGGTTTCGACCACTTGGTCATTGTATGGATTGATGACCTCGATCCTTTTGTCTCTTACAACACGTTTCCCGTTTATGAACATGCGATCTGCCTGGCGTTTTCTATATCTTGTGGAGCAGGTAAATCGTCAGGAAAGCGAAAATAACCGTTACCAGTGTGACGTTAATCCCCATTCCGATCGTAAAATTGAAAAAACCAAG
>JBFEPB010000163.1:0-4523 GCA_041550295.1 bacterium
CCGGCCGCGACCCGCAGGTCGCGACCGGGAGGGGAAATGAATCTATTCTTTTGACATCGGACCGGAATTACTTGTTTATTATAATAGAAACACCTAAAAATGTCAAGAATTGCGGTCAACGAATAGATCCTGCTGCGAAAGTTTCGCCCTCTTCATCTTTCTCATGCTGAAAACCTCACCCTCTTCGAAATCCCTGAGGACTTCTTTTGCCCGCTTAATGACCGAGTCCGGTAAACCGGCAAGCCTCGCCACCTGTATTCCGTAGGACTGATCACTGGGACCGGCGCTCAACTTGCGCAGGAATATCACCTCATCGCCCCACTCCTTCACCATGAAATTGTAGTTCTTTACTCCCTTTAGGAAATCCTCGATCCTCGTTAGCTCATGGAAGTGCGTTGCAAACAGCGTCCTGGGTTTCTTTCTGCTATGCAGATACTCCACCACTGACCAGGCAAGGGCCAGACCGTCGTAAGTGGAAGTACCCCGACCAACTTCGTCCAGGATCACCAAACTCTGGTCGGATACGTTGTTCAGTATGTTCGCCGTTTCCATCATTTCCGCGAGGAACGTACTTACCCCACGGGATATGTCATCGCTCGCCCCTATTCTTGTGAAGATTTTGTCGACCAGACCGATCGAAGCCTCCTTTGCCGGAACAAAGCTTCCCATCTGAGCCATGATCGTGATCAACGCAACCTGACGCAGGTATGTGGATTTCCCAGCCATGTTAGGACCCGTTATGATCACCACCTGATTACGGTCCCGGTCGAGGTTCGTATCATTCGGTATGAAGGAACCCCGTTCGAGGATCCTCTCCACGACAGGATGTCGTCCGTCAGTGATCGACGTCTTACACTCATCCGTCACCACGGGACGCGAGTAGTTGTATATGGCCGCATTATGAGCAAATGATTGTAGCACATCTAAAAGAGCGATTGCTCTTGTTGTTTCGAGGATCGCATTGCTTCTGCCTGCCATCTGCTCTCGGATTTTCGTGTACAATTCGTACTCGACGCCCTTCGCCTTTTCTTCTGCGCCCAATATTTTTTCTTCAAATCCCTTGAGTTCAGTGGTGTAGTATCGCTCCGCATTCGTTAATGTCTGTTTCCTTATATACTCGGGTGGCACCAAGTGGAGGTTTGTTTTTGTTACTTCAATGAAATAACCGAAAACCGTATTATAAGAGACCTTTAGCGACGATATACCCGTTCTCTTGCGCTCATTCTCCTCGAATTCAAGCAGCCATTTCTTTCCCCCTCGAGCTATGGTCCGGAGTTCGTCCAGCTCCTTCGAATAACCTTCTTTTATTACTCCACCTTCTTCGAGGGTCGACGGCGGACTCGGGACGAGCGCTTCATTCACGGTTTTGACGATATCACTGAAATCACCTATTGCATCATGAATAGCCGTGACATTTGGGCTCTCACAACTTTCAATCAACTCCTTTACTCTGGGATACACGGAAAGTGACTCTTTGAGCGCAACCATCTCCCGTGGCAAGATCCTCTGACAAGCGAGCCGGGCGGTTATTCTCTCAACATCCTGTATGTTCTTGAGTACGGTCCTCAATTCCTCCCGTAAGTACTCCCTGCTCTTCAGTTCCTCGACGCTATCGAGTCTCTGATTAATAAGTTCCTTGTCGACGAGTGGTTCATTCAATTCACGACGCATCCTTCTCTTGCCAAAAGATGTAATACAATTATCCAGTACGCCCAATAGCGTTCTCGAATGCTCCCCGTGGATGTTCTCGAGGATCTCAAGATTGCGTCTCGTTGTTTCATCGATGTACAGCGACCGATGGGTCTCGAAAAGCGAAATATGATCGATATGGAACAGCGACACCTTCTGGTTCTCGGTCACGTAGTACAGCAACGCCCCGGCCGCAGAGATCCCCAGCTTCTTGTCTTCAATGCCAAAACCATCAAGAGCAACGACGCGAAAATGCTCGACCAGTGTCTTGTGCGCTATCTCGTAGACAAAATGGAATCCATCAAGCTGCGTGATTGGCTGCTCGATACCCAATTCCACACCCTCAGGGATGATCACTTCCTTGACCTCCCTTCTCAACAATATCTCGGGTAATTGTTCGGACGCTACTTCACCGCACGAAAATTCCCCGCTCGTAAGATCACAGAAGGCCACGCCGGTGCGGCTATCATCAGGTAGGACTGCTGCCAGGAAGACTGTCCTCGTGGCATCAAGAAGCGAAGGCCTCATTATTGTGCCGGGCGTAATGACTTCGATGACGTCACGGGCAACTAGCTTCTTGCCTTTTGTTGCTTGCTCGAGCTGCTCGCATATCGCTACCTTGAGTCCCTGTTTTACCAGTTTGGCGATGTAACCATCAGCCGCTTTGATCGGCACACCGGCAAGTGGAACGCGGACGCCTTTGCTTATCGTTTTTGAAGTCAGCGTAATGCCAAGAAAGGAACTGGCTACTTTCGCATCGTCATAGTAAAATTCGTAGAAATCGCCGACGCGAAAGAGCAACAGAACATCCTTGTAGTTGCTTTTGATCTTCTGGTATTGCTCGAGAAGTGGGGTAAGATGCATCAAATCAAACTTGCTGAGATCCTGACCGGCTTTCTGCGCTCGAAGTCACGATCCATAGCCCTATTCAACTGTTTCAGGGACCCCTAACTACATTACCCTTCAATCCCAGTGAATCGAGTTTCGCAAGATATTCCTTCGCTTCCTCGAGGCTCATGAACTGGCCAGCCCACACACGATAGTAGGTCTGCCCCTTGATCAGCGCCTCGACGATCCTGACATCAACTCCTTTCTTGCGTGCAGAGGCGGCGAAGCCATCAGCGTTCTCCTTGCTACGGTATGAACCGAGCTGAACCGTATAGTATTCCTGGGTCGATTCTTTTTTTTGCGTTATGTTCGACGCCCGCTCAGCCCAAACCGATTTCGGATAATTGCCCTGCAATGTCCCGAGTATCGCCTCACCCCGCTCATTGTTGCCGACGCTGATGTAGGAAACGCCCTGCCAGAACATTATCTCATCCAGATATTCTGACTCCGGATACCGTTTTAGTATCTCGTCGAGATTGGCTATGGCAGTAGTGAAATTCTTGCGTGCGATGTTTATTTTGGCGATCTCCAAATAAGCAACGTCCGCATAGGGTGAATTTGGATAATTGTTGATCACGGTGTAGTAATAGTGCGCGGCAGAATCGGGATTGACCGACAACCGCCCCAGGTAGTAGAAAACCTCTCCGATGCGAGGGTGATTTTCATCCTTCTGCAGCGTATAGAATAGTTCTTTAGCGCGGCTGAATTGAAAAGCGTTGAATAAGCGAATTGCCTCGTCGATGTCCTGTCCGAACAACAGAAGAGGAATTAGAGTACAGGCGAAAATGATTCTATTGCGTGACATTTCTCACACAGGAACGAAAAACCTGGTCTGGTATTGCCGCAATTGCCGCATGAGTAATCCTTCGTACAAAGTGTTCGTTCTATATCTTCCAGGGCAGCCGAGAATGACTCATCATCCGTTTGCAGGTGCAACAAACGTATTCTTGGCAAAACACTATCGGGAAATTGTTCAACCAATTTCGTATACAATCCCCTCGCTGCATCGACGTCATTCTTCTTCTCATACAGATTGGCCAGTGCAAATGCCACCGAGAAATTCGTGGGGTACTTAGCCACGATCTTCTCATAGATCGGAATTATGTCACTAAAAGAGCCAAGCTCAAAACTCACCCTTTCCAAATGAGGTATGACCAAGAAAGAATATTCAGGGTGTTCGTCGATGATCTTAAGGTAGCTTTCACGCGCCTTCTTTACATCGCCCCTTCGTTCGAAGAGACTCCCCATATAAAAAGTGCCGCTTATCGAATCAGGCGCTATGCGCAAGGCCTTACGCAGTAGATTGGCAATCTCCCTTTCCTTCTCATCATCACCTTCACCCAATGAATTCAATTTATCGCGAGCCACCATTGCGTAATAGAACGCACGCCGGTAGTCGTTCTTCGGTACGAACTTGCCTTCCTCATAGACGCCGATGCAATCGCCGAAGCTTCCCCTATCCTCGTATATGCGCAGGATCAAGGCATATGCGTCATTATCCTTATTGTCGATCTTCAGTATCTCTTTCAAGAATGATATTGCACGATTCGGTCTCTTCGCATCAAGTGCGTCGAGTGCCAGGGCGTGATACAACTTCTTTTCTTCATGCCTCTTCAGCGTCGGTCTCGCGGTCAGTGATTGATGGATCTGCATGGCGTGCGCCGGATCCCCACGCCTTCGATAGAGGTCTCCCAATCGCAGATATGCATCGAAAAGGTCAGAGTCGAGACTAACCGCCTCCTTGAGCCGCTTCATGGCAAGCTCTTCGTTGTTATCGAGCAGGGCCGCGAGTGCCTCGAGATACGGACTATGACCGGTCTTCTTTTCGCGCTGGCTGTTTCGACACTTCACATTCGGCGAGGCGGCTTGGGCAGCGCACACATCTTTGTCCTGGCAAAGTGTCGTCATTGGAGATCCGCTCTATTGCCCCTTTGCCCAGCCGCTGC
>JBFEPB010000164.1:0-4510 GCA_041550295.1 bacterium
CGTTCGGATCCAGCAGGGTTTGAAATTCCTGCCACAACCGTTCAATCTCCGGTTCGGCGTTGATCGAATCCATCGCTCGGCGGTAGGTATCCGCATCACAACACCATTGAATTTCCAGCCAGAGCCCGGGGTTTTCTCGATCCCTCAGGTAGACAGAACGGTAAGAAATGTACTTTCTATATATCTTGCTGGCGCGCTCCTGAATTTTGAGAAACTCCTCTGTCTTATCGGGCTGAATGTGGTAGCGGTAGATTTTCACGAACATCATTATCCCCTGCTGTTCCTCTACTTATTGATCAATACGGTGAGATTTCTCCTTAATAGCTCATAGCTATCGAGCATTTTGACTCTATGCAGTTTTTCACGAGTTTCTCCCAGAAGTTTGTCGTTCGTCACGCCATCGAGTATCATTGCGGTTTCTTCTTCAGAAAAATCACCGCCCGGCATAATCCAGCTGACATGTTCCTTGTTGGCCGGACAAATATCCTGACAAATCATGCAGCCAATCAGGCAATTATGCCAGGCCGGGTCTATCCATTTCGGAAAATCCCCTCCACCTTCGTTCAAGAATGTCAAACACCTGCCCGCGTCAATCAGAAATCTTTCTTCGCTGATCGCGCCTGTTGGACATTTCTTAACACATGAAGTACAATTATTACACTGATCCATTGCGATCGTTTCCTGCCATGATTCCAAAGCGCATGGCATGTCGGAAAAAAAAGCTCTCAAGCGAAAATAGCTTCCCCAACCGCTTATGTAGGAAATGTTATTTCTGCCATACCGCGCAAGACCGCTCCGGACCGAGAGTAGTTTTACCGGGAGCAGTGCGTCACATACCTTGTATTCGTGTTTGTGGAGGAACGTCGAGATTATGTTCATGATCGCACTGTCTGTATCATAAACATACGTGGGTGGAATGATACCATAGTACTTCTGTCCGTTGTGGCTGAATTCCAAACTTATCTTTGGCTGCTGAGCAGCGACAATGATGATCGATCTCGCCGTTGGCAGTTGTACAGGAAGATCAAAATCCCAATGAAGTCCATATCGCGATACTATTTCATCATAGAAATCCTTATCCACGTCACCCGCCTCGAGAAGCCGGGACAAGTCGCCGTGCAATTCTGAAAGTCTGGCCGTCGAAACGACAATGCTCTTGAATCCGGCATCAAGGAGTTGCTTAGTCAAATTTCTGATCATCGCCTTCGGTTTCATCAACACAATAAGGATTCTTGCTACGTGCCGTCCTTCATAGCCTTCTCGATCTTTGCCCAGGTATCCCGCAGCGAGACAGTGCGGTTGAAGACCAGGCGGTCGTCATCAGAGTCAGGGTCAACGCAGAAGTAACCAAGGCGCTCGAATTGGCAACGATCGCCGGGCTTCATTCCTTTCAAAGCCGGCTCGAGTCTACAGTCGGCTAGCACTTCGAGCGAATTCGGATTCAGGTTTGCACGGAAATCTTTTTTGTCATTGTCAGTCTGCGTCGGATCAGGCTTTGTAAAAAGACGGTCGTAGAGTCTCACTTCCGCACCAACGGCGTGGGCCGCAGAGACCCAGTGCAAAGTCGCTTTCACCTTGCGTCTGTCAGGCGCATCACCGCCGCGGGTTTCAGGGTCGTACGTGCAATGCAGCTCGATGACGTTACCATCACTGTCCTTTTTCACGCCGACACACCTCACAAAATAAGCGTAACGCAACCTCACTTCGCGCCCCGGTGCAAGCCTGTAGTACTTGGGCGGCGGTTCTTCCCTAAAGTCATCCTGCTCAATATAGAGGACACGCGAGAACGGCACCTTGCGCGTTCCCATATCAGGGTCTTCGGGATTGTTTGTGGCATCGAGTTCCTCAACTTTGTCTTCAGGATAGTTGTCGATAACCATCTTCAGCGGACGGAGAACAGCCATGACCCTCGGTGCCGTTTTGTTCAAGTTTTCACGCACGTGATGTTCGAGTTTTGCGATATCGATCACGCTATCAGCTTTTGCAACACCTATCCCTTCGCAAAAATTCCGGATTGCCTCGGGAGGATAACCACGTCTGCGCACTCCGGCGAGCGTGGGCATTCGCGGATCGTCCCACCCGCTGACAAAACCTTCCTCGACCAGCATACGCAGCCTGCGCGTGCTGGTTATCGTGTAACTCAGATTCAATCGCGCAAATTCTATTTGCCGGGGATGATGGACCTCCAGTTGATCGAGGAACCAGTCATACAGAGGACGGTGGTCTTCGAACTCAAGCGAACAGAGCGAATGTGTGATACCCTCGATAGAATCTGATTGGCCATGCGCCCAATCATAGGTTGGATATATGCACCACTCATCACCGGTCCGGTGGTGCGTGGCACGTAGTATACGGTACATTACCGGGTCACGCATGTTCATATTCCCGGCGGACATGTCTATCTTTGCGCGCTAAACCTTACTGCCATCGGGGAATTCTCCTTTGCGCATGCGCCGGAAGAGATCAAGATTTTCATCGATCGAACGGTTGCGATAAGGACTCTCTTTTCCCGGCGAAGTCAACGTGCCCCTGTACTCACGTATCTGCTCGGCGCTCAGATCGTCAACGTACGCCTTCCCCTTTTCTATCAGAGCAACTGCCCAATCATACAATTGTCCGTAGTAATCAGAAGCATAGTATTCACGGTCCCCCCAATCAAAACCAAGCCATTGGATGTCTTCCTTTATGGAATCGATGTACTGCTGTTCCTCCCGTGTTGGGTTGGTATCATCAAATCGCAAATTACACAATCCACTGTATCTTGCAGCAATGCCGAAATCAATGCAGATTGCCTTTGCATGTCCGATGTGAAGATACCCATTCGGCTCAGGCGGGAACCGCGTATGCACGCGGCCTTCATATCTGTTCGCCTGTAAATCATCGGCGATTACTTCCTCAATGAAATTAGCAGGTTTGCGGCTATTCATTCCCTGTGACACGGCTCTTCCCTCCAGCAAGATGCACGGCGAAGCTACACACGTCATCGCCCATCAAAACGCTTGTCAGTAATTCAACCTCGATCGGGCGCTGCAGTATCTCCTCCCAAATACCTTTGTAGTATCCGGCGCCACAGTAGCAGTACGTGGATGATACAGGCACACCCATCTTCAGCGAATCACGGATCCTGGGACAATGGCAGTATATCGCTCTTCTTTCGACCGGATCTGTTTCCCTCAAATATTCCATTATGTGAGCGCTCTTGGGTATTTTGGTGGCAACTATTCTGTCTCCATCCCGGCAGCCCGCAAGACCCCAGCCCTTATCCACTATTTCGGCAATCGCTGCATCACTTAGATTCAAGTCATCCTTAAGAAAGGACACGAACTTCTGTTGAAGCAAAGCGAGTACCAGATCGATATCCTCAGTTTGCCCGAATCGCTCTTTTATTTCCTGCAGGTTCTCCCTCGGGTACTGACACGAACACCCGGTCATGATCTCAATGCGCTTGCCCGGGGCGACCCGTTCCTCCAACCGTGCCATGGCTATCTGTGACCATTGCGCAATTGCTTCCCGGTTGCTACTGTCGGAAAGCGATTCGTGACCCGCCATTATCTCATTTCTCAATGTGGCACCCACGACGCGGTCAAGAGAACGTGAGAATTTTGCCAACCATGATCTCTCAAAATCCTCTGTCATTTCAATCCTTTTTGCGCGACCCTTTGCCTCTTCCTCCACGCTTGACTTTGTCAGCCCGCACAATCTCCACTCTTACCCTGGCCAGTAGCCCGGCCATGGCACCGAGTGCGGCAACCACCGGCGCGGCGATCGTGAATACACTACCTACCGCAACACCGGCAGTTAGCGGTATCTCGAGCAGTAGATCGCCGTTCGGTTTTTTTATGATCAATCTTCTCACATTACCCTCGGCAATGAGTTCTTTGATCCTTGCAATTAACTCGCTTCCGGCGATTTCTATCTCTTCGATCCAGGTGTGTTCTCTTTCGAATGTCTTTTTTTTCATATTGCCTCCCCCGTAATACTACGACTTGAATTCAAATTTTGCCTTGAAATGACGCAACGGCAGATCGCGTCCATATGTCACCCGTACGCCGGGTATCTCGCCCCGATGCGCGTGTAATACTTGCATCGCTTCTGCCACAGCATCCAGATCCTGTTTTTCATACCTCAACCTCGGCACGGCGAATCGAACATAGTTGACCTCTGGAAACACATCGGCTTTCTTCACCGTGTCAAAGCGCCCGAATGTAAAATAACCGAGCTCGCATGCCCGGTGACCGTAGGCAGCAAGAAGAACTGCGCAAAGCGCGACCCCTCCAAAATCACCCGCCTTCATCTTAGTGCCCTCGAAGAATCTGTTAACATCGACATAAACCGCGTGACCACCCACAGGACTGACAACCGGAACACCCCTGGCCTGCATGCTTTCGCCGAACTCCTGCACCTGGCCAATGCGATAGGTCAAATATGCATGATCGGTGACGATGGATAATCCTGTCGCGAGTGCCATGATATCACGGCCTGAGAGTCCGCCATAGGTCGGGTGCCCTTC
>JBFEPB010000165.1:0-4496 GCA_041550295.1 bacterium
GAGAAAGTCGTAGGATACAATTACGATCTGGATGCCTACAGGAATTTCCTGCGGGGTTTTGGAATGCCCCAGCAGAAACTCAACAATGTGATTCTGATCGGCGGAACAAAGGGAAAGGGTTCGACCGCGGCCATTCTCAGTGCCTGCCTGCAGAACAACGGGTATCGTGTTGGCTTATATACATCACCCCACCTCAAAAAGGTCAACGAGCGGATAGAAATCAATGGCCGCGCCATTAGTGACTCTGACTTCGCGCGTCAACTGAAGAAGATCATGCCAAAGATGGCGCGAAAGAAAGGGGCAAGAAGTTTCTTCGAGGCATTGACCACGTGCGCATTTCTCTATTTTGCCGAAAAGCGAGTTGACTTCACGCTCCTTGAGGTTGGTTTGGGCGGCCGTCTGGACGCAACCAACAGCGCCAACCCTATTATTTCCGTTATAACAAGAATCGGTTATGATCACACGAATCTGCTTGGCTCACGGCTCGACCAGATCGCAAGGGAGAAGGCAGGCATTATCAGAGAAGACGGGACGCTGATCACGATTAGCCAGAGACCCGCCGCGGAAAGGGCGATCAGAAAAGTCGCCGCGCAAAAGAAGAGCAAAATCATCCTTGCCGACAAGCAACATAGGATAAAAGTGCTGGCGCGATTCCTGGATCGAAGTCGGATCAGGGTAGAAGGCAGGCTGGGCAGATTCGACTGCACCCTGCCTCTGCCTGGAACACACCAGATAGAAAACACGACAATCGCTCTGGCTGTTTTGAACGAACTCCGGGCACTGGGTTTTCGGCTCTGCATCGATGCAGTGCGCCGCGGAATCGCCAAGGTATCACTGCACGGTAGATTCGAGGTCATTTCCAGAAAACCTTTACTGATCTTCGACTGCGCCCATAACGAGGATTCATTCAAGGCGCTCGAGCAGAACCTCCGTGCGTTCCAGATCCACGACTTCTACCTGGTTTTTGGTACTAACCGCGATAAGGACATAAGATACTGTCTACAAAATATATGCCCAAAGGCAAAACACGTATTCGTGATCAAGGCAGACAATCCGCGAGCCGTTGAACCAGAGAATCTACTGACAAGGGTACGCAGATATCAGAAAAGGGCTACCGCTGCTGGCTCAGTAAAAGCGGCCCTGGATCTGCTGACAAGAACAGGAGAAAAAGCATCAGCGATAATCATCACCGGCTCTTTCTACTTGTGGCAGCCAATATGGTCAGCGTGAAGTACGGGGTGCAGAAAGATCACTCCAGTTCTTTTTTTATCCGATCGTAGTCATCCTTCGTGATCTCACCGCGCGCATAACGTTTCTTCAAGATGTCGAGAGGGGTCTCTTCACCACCCCGCCGCAACCGCGTGTCGCCGCGCAAGATAAAATACAGTACTACACCAATCAAAACGAGCAATATAAACCACATGAAAACACCTCCGTAGCCCCATGTCATATGACCCCAATCATCCATCATATGCGAACCTCTCGGGTAATAGCACGATGACGATACGAGCGTGACAAGAAGAATGAAAGTCAATAATTTCATGGCTCCTTCCTAAATATTTTCAAATACACGTTTTAACCTCGCTTCAACCTCTTCTGCCACATCCCGTAACGCGTCATTCTCTACTATTGCCATCGCTTCGCTCGGCTTCATTATACCAATCCCCACCTGGTTATCCTTTTCATAGACGATGACATTACAGGGCAGCAACAAACCGATATTCCATTCGACTGATATGGCTTTGTGCGCCATTTTCGGGTTGCATGCCCCGAGTATCCAGTATTTTGGAAAATCGATGTTCAGTTTCTCCTTGAACTTTGCCTGCACATCAATCCTTGTGAGCACCTTGAATCCCTCTTTCTGTAATTCTTCCTCGACCCTGACCATGGCATCATCGAAACCCAAAGCGATTTCCTTTACGTAACCATATTTCATTCTTACCTCCCTCGGATTATAACGCGCGCCCGTTACCTGTCAACCAAGATAGTGGATCATCTTATATTGAAGGTTAACGATCACAAATCATCTACCGCCACGAACGCTTACGACCTGCTCAACCGGGGAGATCACCACGATTCCATCGCCCCTGTAGCCTGTCCTTGCACTTTTCGTTATCGTATCGCGTATTTTCTCCACATCCTCGTCGTCACACACTATTTCGAGCTTGACCATGGTCGTGTACGTGCCGGCATGCGCCGCCGATACTTCAAGATGCTGCGGATCGATCTCATCCCCCATGGCACGGATATCTATCGCCGTCAGCCGTGGGGCGTTGATCTTCCTCAGCGCATGGATGACTTTATCAGCCATGTAGTTCCTGACATAGGCCTTTATCAACTTCACATGACCCCCAGACATTCTAATAACCAGCATCCCTTTGAAGTACTATCTTGCTGCCTTATCGTCAGGTGCAAACGCGCGATCAGTTTGCAGTCTGCCGCTCCTTTACCCATGAGTAAAGGAGCGGCACAAGAATAAGGTTGGCAAAAGTTGCACTTATTAAACCGCCGATTATCGGCGACGCCATCGGCTTGATCATCTCGGCGCCGGCAGAGGTGAAAAACATGATCGGCACGAGCGCTAGAACCGTGGTTAGGGTCGTCATCATTATTGGTCTCACACGCAATAACCCCCCCTTTATAACCATGCTGCGCACCTCACCAGTATTCAAAGGTTTTTTCTCTTCAAATATATTCTTGAAAACCGATAATAATACCACTGCGTTGTCAGTAGCAACTCCAAAAAGTGCTATGAACCCGACCCATACCGCTGTGGAAAATTTAAACCCCAGAAAGAAAAGAGGGATTGTCCCTCCGGCAAGGGCAAAGGGTAATCCTAATGCTACGATCATCACCGATGGCACATCCCTGAATGCAATATAAAGCAGCATCAATATCACCAGCAGACAAACGGGCAGAACGAGGGCCAATTTGTTTCTTGCTTCGACCTCGGATTCGAACTGTCCGCTCCAGCTGATGTAGTATCCGGCCGGTATCTGCAATTCGCCAGACGCTATTCTCTCATCGACACTGCGCTGGGCGTCTCGGACGAAATCGACGAGGCCGACCACGTCCTGGTCCACGTTTATGAACACCCTGAAATAGGGTACCGTATTTTCAGCCTGTATCATTGCCGGACCAAGCGTCTTTTTGAAGTCCACCAGAAGATCCATGGGTACTTGGGCGCCGCCATGTGTCGGTATGAGGATCGCTGCCAGAGCCTCTGGACTGTCTCGGAAATCACGCATATAGCGCACCCGCACCGGATATCTTTCCCGGCCTTCCACGGTCTGCGTTATGTTCATGCCACCGACTGCCATTGAGATTATGTCCTGCAACATGCCAAGGCTCACACCATAACGCGCGATCTGTTCTCGGTCAATCTCAATCTCAAAATATGGGCGGTTACCGGTCCTCTCGGCATACACGCTTCCCGCACCCTTGACGTTCGACACTATCGCTTCAAGTTGAGTCGCGATTCGCTCAACGATCTTCAGATCGGCACCAAAGACCTTGATCCCGACCGGGGTCTGAATGCCAGTCGCAAGCATATCGATCCGGTTACGAATCGGCTGGGTCATGATTGGACTGACACCGGGGATCTTTGTCTTGACTTGAATTTCATTGATGAGTTGATCCCGCGTCATGCCCTTACGCCATAGATTTTCCGGCTTCAGATGAATGACTGTCTCAATCATCGTAACCGGCGCTGGGTCGGTCGCTGTTTCTGCGCGTCCGAGTTTACCTACTACCCATTCAACCTCCTGAGGGAACTCACTTTTTATTATTGAATCCTGTTTACGCATGATCTCGCTTACTTGTGTAAGAGAGGCACCGGGTAGTAGTACTGGCATGAACAAAAGATCACCTTCATTCAACGGCGGCATGAACTCCTGCTTGATGAAAAATGATGTGGCAACACCAAATATGAGGAACAGCACGAAGAAGAGTAGAACAAGGCGTTTATGATCAAGCGACCACCTGATGACCGGATGATATATTCGTTTCAGCGTTCTCGAAACGATGTTCTCATCGGGCAGACGCAACTGACCTCGGATGAAGTAATAGGCAAGTGTGGGAAGCAAACAAACTGCAATAAGGGCAGCGCCAACCATAGCGAATGTCTTCGTGTAAGCAAGTGGTCTGAATAGCCTGCCTGCTTGTCCGGTCAAAACAAATACGGGTACGAACCCGATGACCGTTGTGAGCAGCGCAAAAAACACCGGACGGCCAACTTCCTTCGCGCCGTCGATGCATATCTCGAGTCGATCCACCGAGTTCAACTTACCCCTCCGCTGGCGCTCAGCGATTCTGCGGTAGATATTTTCGACCAGAACCGAGCCAGCATCGACCATCACACCGATGGCTATCGCAATCCCTCCCAAGGACATGACATTCGCATCAATGCCAAAGGTTCGCATGAGGATGAATGATATGAGCACACCAAGTGGCAATACTGCCGAAATTATCATGCCGCCAAAGAAGTGTAGCAAAAA
>JBFEPB010000166.1:0-4468 GCA_041550295.1 bacterium
GCGTGCCGAAGAGTGTGTAGCCCGCGTTTTCCCAGACCGCGACGAGTTGAATGGTTATTTCTGGCGGGATGGTCACTCTATTAGTAAAACTGACTTTCTTAAATGCGTATGCCCTGACTTGAGGATCACCAGTTATCGTGAGCGGGTTTGCATTGTCGGCGTACTCGATTTCTATCCGCTGGGTGTTCCGGTCACAAACAGCTGTAATGCGGCCGAGTGCATCCTTTTCGACAAGGCAATCGCGGGGTACGTAGATCTGGATGTTGTTATTGGTATATCCCTCAGGGAAGAAACGGATGAAATATCCATCTGGATGGAATGACCAGCGTCCTGCAGGAATATACTGATCGTATTCGCTCGCCGGCGCGGTTCCGAAGCGGACAGCCACTTGTTCCAGTTCCTCGTAGCTGGTTTCACCCTGTGTCATTTTCTGTCTGAGCCGTGCTTCCGCTTCGAGTATGCTGCGGACTGCCGGCGGTACTCCCTCGAAGGCTTCATCCATCATGTCTTCAGGGACAAGACCCAGGGCGCCATTGTTGAGATCAAAGATTTCTTTTGGCGAGAGTACTTTGGCCGCAGTCATCTGATAGTCGCGCGGCATATCGCTGATTTTGGTCCTGGCAATTATCGCCCACAATAGGACCTGTATTTCTCGCTGTGAAATGTCAGGGTGCGTGTATGTCGCATGGAGTAGCTTGCGCACAGGATTGCTTTTCGGCCCTTCAAGGGGTGCGATCAAGTAACCGTCACCTCTGGTCGGCGCATATGTTCCGGCCTTAAGACAATAGCTTTTTGCCCGGAATGCGTACAAGCCAGGTCTTTCAAGAACAAATGCTCCTTCTGTCGTGCGCGGCAGTACGGTCATGGGTATGAATACGGGCGGATCAAAATCATCGAGGAATGAGAGCCCGGTCACGGCATTGTCTATGCTCGAGGTGATGGGTGGCTCGCCTTCCATGATCTTGCTCAGGTCGGGTATTTTATCAGTAATGCCTTTCGGGATTTTTGGCAGGCTTGGTAACTGGGCCGTCATTACGCCGGTCACAATGACGGTTAGCAAGAACACACTTATTTTCAAATTAAAATGCGAAGATATTCTCATCTGAATAACCCCCTTTTAAATACACCGGTCTGAAAAGATATTTATTTCTTGAATAATGCGAAACAGTAGATCGCTCAGTATAAGATAATGAGCTTCTACTCGCGCCGCCAGGTAACGCGGAAATCCCGCGAAGCGTCCTCAACGAGCGCGTGGACGAGCTTGCCGTAGGCTCGTTCCGGATCTTCGGCATCGAAGATAAAGCCTCCGCCTTCCCAGATACTGACGTGGCCGATCTCCTTTGTCGCGTGGACCGAGGTGTTCCACAATGAAGCGCCGGTTTCGGTTTCAACCATCCGTGCATCGAGCGTCGCATCTACATCTGCTGAAACCGACATGCCGAATATCATTGCGACCGATATGTTCGGCCGCACATCAGATACCAGTAGTTCACCGGTGAAAACCGTGGCAACCTCGTACTCCTCGCCGATCGCCTGGAATGCTGCTTTATTCAATCTGTCATAACCGATTTCTTTTAGCACTTCAGCTTCAGTACCGAGGTCAACGATCCTGATCATTTCCTGGTCACGACGGATCGCTTCGGTAAACTTCCTGGTGGTAAGCGGCGCGAGCTCTCCCTTGCTGTCAGATTCGAACTGGATAATACCGACGATTTCGTGTTGAGTGAGATCGATCCTTGGTGGGACCATGACTTTGCGTCCGCAGGCTATGAAAGATACCACTGTGCCCAGCGCGGTCAGCATGAATATGGTTTTTTTCATCGAGCCTCCTTTGTGCTTGTCCAGGTGAGTATAGGTCAGTGTTCAATGAATGTCAAGCAGCAACTTTGGGGTCAGCTAAGGTTTTTTCTAATATTTTCCAGGCGTTCCTTGGCTTCTGCGCCGCTGATCATGCTGTAGAGTTTTTCGAGTTTGGCGCACGCGAAATCTTCGCAGTGAGCGCAGTTCTCGACGCCGCGTTCAAGGCCGCATGCGCGGACTTCACACTCATTACAGAATTTGAGCAGCCTTGCATCGGTCCTCAGACATCCGTCGCAGTTGATTTCCTTGACATCCAGCGGGTGTTCGTTGGATGACCATTTCTCCACAACCCTCTTGCGTTCATCATCACTGTTACTCTGGGTGGCCAGGAAAGCTGGGCAACCTGTGCATACTAGACCACAGTAAGCAATCATTTCTTCCATTTAACCTCCTTCTGCTATTTTTCTATTATACTGGCTGCGTAAATATGGTCAATGGCCTGGTCGATCTGTCTGTCGAGGTCTTCTGGATAAGTGTGTCCGATTTCCGGCAACACAACATACGCACATGGCAAACCTTCCTTTTCGAAACTCTCAACCATTTCTTCGTGCATAGCGTGTCGTTCATCCTGTTCTGCAGTGATCAGGACACCCCGTACGCCGCGTTTCTTTGCCTCTCTGATTTTTATATCATTGAAACTTTCGGGGCGGTCAGGGCACAAGGCAATGAACCCGGCAACCGGTATCGTATTTGACAGCACGACCTCAAGAGCTGCCAGCCCGCCAGATGAAAAACCACCAATAATTACGTTGCCTGTGTCAACCGGATATTCATTGATTGCTTTGTGATAAGCCCCGGCGATTTCTCTTCTCGTAAGTTCAATATCTCCATGCCACCAGAATCCATTCATCGCGATGACTTGCGATGATTGGGGATAAGCAGTGATGAATTCCTCGGACATTCTTTTTGACTTCCAGCGGTCTTTAAACGCTTCGATGTTTTCGCTGCCACCGTGAAGTGCAATAAACAGCGGATATTTCTTTGATGGATCAAATTGCTCGGGGGTCACAATGAGGAGTTCTGGTTTTGCCTTTGCCTGTGCTGCATTCATTTGTTCATCGATTTGCTTGCTGATCCTGTCAAAACCATCCTGTTCCTTGAGTGGGCTCCATAGTTCATTCTCAAAAAAGTAGGGAGCAAACCATATGCCTCGGTCTAGGCCATATTGCAGTGCCTCAATGCCTTTGTCATACTGTCCCGATTGGGCATACATCAGTGTAAGGTTATAGGTGTTGTTGAACAGGTAATCGGGGAATGCTTCTCGAGCCCACAGCAGCAAATCAGCAGCCTCGGCGTATTTTTCCTGAAGGTAGAGTTCGCCGAGATGCGTGCGCATCTCCTGATATGTTTTGAAAATGCCGCCGTAGTCCTGCGCACAAAATGCAAAGACGGCGGAACACGCGATTAAGAGCAACAGTGGATTGTTCACTTTTGTTCTCCCTCAATACTGTAGGTCACTAATCTATTGTCAAAAAATGTCGGAATGATGAGGAGGTCTCTGTCCGGGATGTATTCGAAATCGGCGCAGTAGATACCCGGTACCGAAAGGTCGAGGATTTTTGTGACATCACCAGAAGGTGTGATCCTGAAGATTCTTCCCTGCCAATGCGAGACCAGGTAATCTCCGTTCCTGGCAAGTTTTATCCCATCAATAAAACCAGGGCCGAGATTCGCGATTTTCCGGACGCCTTTTGTGGTAAGATCCACGGCTTTGAGATGCTGGTCGCCGCTGTTACCATAGATGAGAATGTTACCGTGGACGAGCAAACCGTTCGGATCGTTCACATCATCGCCGCTCAGCCATTCTTCGTATTCACCGTCAGAGAGTCTGAAAATAACATTCTTTCGCGAATCAGAAACATATATGTTGCCATTGTCATCGACTGCAATATCATTGAGCAAACCGGTTTTAGCTATTGGGTATCGGTTGACTATCTCCCCAGATTGCAGCGCTATCTCTGCAATGCCGCCGCGTTCTGCGACCAGGAGCTTGTCGTGATGTATTATCATACCCAGTGGGTTCTTCAAGCCAGTTACCCAATCCAAATGCTTTAGCGTGCCATCCAATGATACCTGCGAGATCGACTGATGACCTTCTTCCCTGCTGAAATTGTAGACATCATAATTGGAAACATATAGAATGTCTCTTTCGGAGTCGTATACGGCAGATTCTGGCACGCGGAATTCTTTTTTCGTTCCGCCTAATTTTACTACACCCTTGTGTTCAAAAACCGCATCGGCGTCTCGGGCCATGAAGCCCCAGCCGCCAAAGACCTCGGCCACAATGAGCAGTATTTCATTCTTACCCTTTCTCAGAGGTAGCGAGACTTCATCAAAATAACCGATGATCCCCAGAAAAGACGGGTCGCGCGACTGATACGCACTGCTGCCGAGAAAATAGCGCTCGCCGTTCACGAAAATACTCACCGCGTCGCTGTACCCGAAATTCAAGTGGAGTATCCTGTCCTTATCCGCGTTAATAGTTTTTCTCGCAAGAACGCAATCCGGCTCCTGGCCAAGCCTTCCCGTGTACCGGCCAATGTCGACAAGCCCGGAGAGCGCACTCTTTGCGTGCTGCCACTCGACCCTTGAGAGTATTTCTTTATCA
>JBFEPB010000167.1:0-4467 GCA_041550295.1 bacterium
ACACGGTGAGCGACTACATTGACTTTGACCCCTGGATGATCTTACCCGGTTTGGACGAACATGTATTACAGCCAAGGCCCATGTTTATGCTTTATGCGGCACCAAATCCGTTCAGCGACATTGTAAGTATTAGCTACTTGATTCTACCCCGCTCCGTTTCACAAGGCGAGGATGGGGATGCTGGATCCTTGATAAAAAACACGTCACTGAGGATTTATGACGTTGGTGGCAGGTTAGTTGAGGATTTTGGACAATTGTCTGATATCGGTTATCAGTCATCAGTTGGGTGGGATGGAACTGATAGTCACGGCAGCCGTCTCCCTGGTGGTGTCTATTTTGCGGAACTAAAAGTAGATGGATGTTCTGAAACGGAGAAAGTGATTCTACTGAGGTAGACAACCTCAGAAGCAAAGAGGCAACTAACGCACCTTGATGAGCTTGCCAAAATGACTGCCTGTTTTATCCTGCAGACAGCAGAAGTATATTCCTTCTGGCAAATCGCGTCCCTTATTATCGGTGCCATCCCAGCGGACTGACCACTGGTAGTCGGTGATAGATGCCTCCCCGGAAAGATTCCTGACCATTTTCCCGGATATGTCATATATCTTCAGCGTGATATCCCCATTAGATGTTATCGCATATCGTATATTGGCTATCCCGGTGAATGGATTCGGCGAGATCTGTAAGCTGAAATTATGAAGGGCTGTTGATAAAGCCTCGCTTGTACCCACTGCCGGTGCCAACAATACGTCCAACTTTGTGAGAGAATCTGAGGTAACAGGGATATCAGAGATCGTTTTTGTTATATATCCTGGTTTTGAGAATCGCATGGAGTAGTTTCCATCAATCAGTAGTCGGTAGAAACGTCCATACAGACTGTCGCTTGTGCGCGGTGTGATCGTGTCGCCCGAGAGTCCAAGTACTTCTATGATTGCCTCCAGAGGCTGTAGCGTAAGCGAATCCAACACGTGACCCGTGATGCCTGAATAGAAAGTACGGTTGAAAAGGTACCTGATGCCCGCGAAATTCTTGGTGCACTCAATCGGAATAGTGTCTGGAGGCGGTATGAAACTCAGTGCGGTTTCGATAAGGAAATCATAGATGCCGATCTGGCCGTAGAACCAAACTGCGCTCATACTGTAACTGTCGAGATAGGAGGCAGCATAACCATCCATGAGAAAGCATATGTTCTGGGCAATATCAAGGAGCGTGTTGGCATCTGGTGTGTACTGCCCCTGATAACGACCCGGATAGAGAACATCATAACCATAACTATGGTACGTAATGCCAACCACATACTTTCGTTTCATGGCCAGATCTATGAGTGGTTGAACCTCACTTTCTGAATTCGGGTAGGGTCCGCGGTAGACCCAGCTTGTCGGATCAGAACTGCCACCGACTTCCCAGCGCCAGTCGTAGTTCCGGTTCAGGTCAACACCGTCTGAGTCAGGATTCACAAGACCGCCATTGTTGCCATTATCCCGCAGGTTCTTGCGCCACCACGGGTAGTTCAATGAATTGTCGAGTATGTATTGCCACCCTTCAGGATTGACAATGGGGACGAACTGTAAATCCATTGAATCGACCCATCTCTGGGCGTCCAGGCTGTCAGGATAGTTGTCAAGTATCCATTTGATGGTATGAATGCAAATCTCGTTGCCGATCGGTTCACGAGCATGGTGCATTGCATCGATCAGTGCGGCCGGTTCATCCTCACGCACGCCTACATTGTTCGAGATCGTGAAAAGAGGGATCGGCATACCGAAACGCTGTGAGTAGCCGCAGGTGTCGAGTTCGGTAATCGTGGGATACAACTGATGTAGTGAATCGAGCACCGTCCACGTTTCATCGACCGTATGATATTCAGTCGGGATAAGTATATCCTCGCCGCGCTGCAGTATTCTAGTAACGAACCCGCGGCACTGGATCTCCAATAGTTCATCCCGGGATACTACAACATCCATATGATCAGTAACGGATAGCGATGCACGGTCGAGATACATGTCATCAAGCCGAGCAACGTCTTGCGGATCCTTCAATTCGATCCGCACCAACATCATCGGTTCGCCGCCGTGCAGCATGCTGATACACTGAAAAACAACGGCAAAGAATATTATTGCCTTCACTGTTCCTCCCTTAATAGTCTTCTCATGTAATGCAATATTACTAGAAGATATCTTAGATATTCGACAATGTTTCATTATAGCGATAGTTGATTACGGGTCAAGCTAACTCCGGGGGGAAATTGTGATAATCACCAGACTCGCGCCAATCCGTTATTGACAGTGATGATGTTCAATTTATAATGGTGGGAACAGGAGGAGATATGGCGTACAGATATGCAATTGTATTCATCGTAGGACTGTTGACAGTAGCATGCGGTTTCGCAGCAGATGCACGCTTCATGGGGATGGGTAATCTCTCCTTTCTTTTCCAGGATGATTATCAGAGGCTCGATCTCTACGACTTCGCGGGGATATCGTCGGGTTTCTTCAGGAATGATACAGTATCCTTCGCTGGCCTGCGCGGGTCAGTATTACGCGAGGAATGGGAGAGGGATTCGGTCGTCTACTGGGCGATCGGTCAAGCACTACCTGATAGACTGCGGGATTATGCACCGATTGAGGCGCTTGGATACTATGCGCTAATACCGAGCTTCCAGACAATTCCCTGGGAATTGATCTATGTTTCGCGGCGAATTGAAGAAGGATACGATCACTTTGGCGGTGAGGTGTCACGACAATCATGGGGGTTCTGGGGTGGATATTCGAGATTGAGCCGGACGTTCAACGAGGAAACCGAATCGATAAGCACGCCGGCTCTCAACCTGATATACGCGCGCCCCTTTTCAAGCCATCTGGATTTCGGCATTGCATTTGATGCGTTCTACGGTAGTTATAGTTCACCCGGAGGAGTATATGGTGCATCACTCGTGCCATTGGGTGGCGGCGCAGGTTTGAGCTACAGTGATGCCAAGTTTGATGTAGGACTCAATACCGAATATCATTATCTGAGTTTCGGTTTTGAATACCCGTCTGGAACTGATGAATCTTTTAGCGGACACGCAGTCTCACCGGCGTTTGGCGCGGTCTTTAAGATAGCCGGTTTGACCTGGGCAAATGCACTTGGCTACAGGTGGATAGGATTGGCAGGTTCTTACAATGGTAATGATCTGGGTGATCTTGGGATAACTGCTTATTCCGCGATGACACAGTTGTTATACAAACTGCGGTTCATCCATCTGGCAGTATTCGGATCGTTCGATCAGCAGACACCCATCTACACAAATCCGGCTGACAGCGTTGATTTCGAGACCATCTACGAGAACTATATTTTTGGCGGTGGCCTGGGTTTTGTGTACGGGCCGGCGCTCATAGGCGCAGAAGGTTTTATGCAAAAGGTGAGTACTGACGACCGTGTGTTCGAAAACGCCGTAAAAGGTGATGAGTGGGGTTTCAAGGTCGGTTTTGAAATCCATCCGGTCAGACAGATCGCGCTGAGGGGTGGATTTAACTACATAACCGCCGATCCGGATGTCGATGTGGAAGACGATATTGCGACGACAAACACGATTACGTGCGGGTTCGGCTTCAATGCCGCCGGTAAGACTCGATTCGACGTTGGATACAACTACAAGCAGATCAAGACCGATGTGTATCCTGATGAGAGGATAAGTGATCACGTAGTTTTCATCTATGTGAAACACTTGCTGAGCGAAATGGGTGATTGATCGACCCCAAAATGCGACTTGACATTCGCAATATTGTTATTATAATAAAATCGCACGAGGATGATACCAAAGCGGTGAAGCCTGGTATATCCACGAAAAAAGGGAGGAAAAATGCGAAAGATTTTCGCGGCAGTCCTTATATGTATGGTGGCATGGGTGGCTTGCGGGGGTGATGAGGATGGCGAAGCACCGCAGGTAGAGATCACGTTTCCGATTGACGGCTCTGTGGTGAGCGGAACAGTTGAAATAACGGCCGATGCTACAGATGATAGTATGGTTGTAAATGTCGAATTCTACATCGATGACTCGCTTGTCTCGACTGACACCTTGGAACCGTATACCCACTCGTGGTCAACAGTCGGGCTTGTGGACAGTTCGAGCCACACGATATATGCGATAGCTTATGATGATGAAGATAACGAAGGAACATCGCCGACCATCAGCGTGATCGTTTACAACGGCTTCTATGAAGCCGATGATTTCAACGCTTACCCCTCCTCGGTTCCCCAGGATACGACATACGCATTGCTTGACGGAAACGGCAACTGGTCGGCAATTGACTGGAACGTCATGCGTGAGGAGATCGCGTTCGACAGCAATTATATCATGGTGCGTGATTTTCCGATCAGTCCGAGCAATCACGCGACATACCATCTGACTGCTCAGTCGAATATAAGTGTCCTGACCGTCGGATTTACCTATATCCAGGAAGCGAATGGGGAGATAAATGTCTTCAT
>JBFEPB010000168.1:0-4390 GCA_041550295.1 bacterium
CAAGACGCTGTGGCAGAAAGGTACTATTCAGGTGAAAATATCGCGCCCCGGATAAACGAATGCGATCCGGGCGAGAATTTTGTGGCCTTCAACAACGTTTTGCACCGGGCCCAGTACGGTCCGGCAAAATTGATCCCCAGGCAGACCCAGGAAGCAACCGGGTTCGGCGTCCTGGAAGGGTATTTTTGGCAAATGGCGCTTTTTGTAAGATATCTCTCCTGGCAACCTGTTCCGGAATTCACGAACAACGCGTTCCGCAGCATCGTGCTGGCCCTCTTCTATGTTTTCGGCATATGGGGTTTGGTCGTGCTCTTTAGAAGAGAGCGCAAGATATTCTTTCTGACCGCTCTGATCATGTTCATGCTGTCATTTGCAATGGTCGGGTACCTGAATCTCAAGTTTTCACCGAGTGACTCCAATTCAAGGCATCAGCCGCAGGAGGTGCGTGAGCGTGATTATTTCTTCCATACCGGTCATACTTATTTCGGCATGCTTGTTGGCATAGGGTTTTTCGGTTTTCTCCAGACCATGACGCGGGGTGCGAAGAAGAAACGCTTGATCGAGATCGCCGGTCTCAGCGGATTTCTCGTGTATTCGGTTATTCCGCTGCTCGCCAATTTCCGTGTCAACAATCGTAAGGGTGATTTTATTCCAAAAGACTATGCCTATAACATGCTCATTTCCTGTGACGATGGTGCTGTGCTTTTTACCAACGGTGACAACGATACATTTCCGCTGTGGTTTGCCCAGGAGGTATTGGGGCTAAAGCGCAGGGTTATTAACGCGAATTTGTCATTGATAAATACCAATTGGTACATCAGGCAGTTGAAGGATTGGGGGGTGCCGATTAGTTTCACGGAAAGAGTGATCAACCGTCTGGAACCCTTCATGACCCGTGACCGGCGTGTAGTATGGGTGAAAGACATCATGATCAGAAATATCTTGGCCACCAATGCAGGGATCCAACTCAGTGACCGTGACTACATGATCACGCAGGAGGAATTTGCCGAGCGACACCTGAAGGATTACCACGGCAAGGTCCCCATCTATTTTGCTTCTACAGTTTCGCAGGAGAATTTTGAAGGATTCCGTCCATATCTGGAGCTCGAAGGTCTTGTTTATCGCGTGGTCGGAGACAGCAGTGATCCAATCTTTGCAGTTGATGTGCCCATGACCCAGAATTTCTTCTATCGCACTTATCGCTACACGGGTGTTTTTAATCCCGAAGAACAGGGTTTCCTGGCCACAGTGTTGAAGGATTTCGATAGGCGAAAAGAGGAGGGAGAGTTTTACGACTACGGATTGTACAAAGACGAGAACATGCGCCGGCTATATACGAACTATGCGGCTGGTCTGGCAAGCCTCGGTGTTGTTCTCAGGGAACGCGGTGACATCGAAGGAACGCTCGATGCATGGCGTTTCGCACTCCTTTTCCAGCCGTATCAGAACATCTATTTTTCCTACAATCTCGGCGTTCTATTTGCACAGATGGGCATACCTGACAGCGCTCACAGGTACTTATCAGCGATCGATGCGTCGGATCCGGGCATGCTGGTGCAGATCGCATCGGTCTTCGCGAATACAGGGGGTTATGAAAAGGCAGTAGAATATTTCGAACGCGCGGTCGAAATCAACCCGCGCTTCTCTCAGGCATATTCCGGTTTAGTGATGACCTACCTTGCGATGGATGATAGATTGTCGGCAATCAGAACGCTCGAGAACTGGCTGGCAATAAACCCGGGCGACACTAACGCCCGGAATATGCTCAATGAACTAAGAGGCGAGTAACGTAATCGATCCTGGCGGAGAAAACTAAGTGGGAAAAGCGGTTAAGGCAGTAGTGCTATATTCGGGTGGACTCGATTCTTCGCTTGCTCTTGAGATCGTGAAAGAGTGGGGCGTGAAAGTCTACCCGCTGCATATCTTGCATAGACTACTTGCATCACAGCAGATACCGGCTGTGGCCGGTCTTGAGACCCTGGATGTCACCGAAGAATTCACGCAGATAGTGCAGAAGCCCGAGCATGGGTACGGTAAGAACCTTAATCCGTGTATTGATTGCCGAATATTGATGCTTAAAAAGGCCAAGGAGTACATGAAAGAGATAAATGCCGACTTCGTGGTGACCGGTGAGGTTCTCGAGCAACGTCAAATGTCGCAGCGTCTAGACACGCTCATGCTCATCGAGAAAAAGGCATGCCTTGAAGGATTGGTGGTAAGGCCCTTGAGTGGGGCACTACTCCCTGTGACGATACCCGAGACCAAAGGTCTGATTGATCGTAGGGGCATGCTAAAGATAAGGGGACGGTCGCGTAGGTTGTCTCTTGAGTTAGCGGAGAGAAAAAAAATCCATGAATTTCTATCGCCGAGCGGTGGTTGTTTGTTGACCGACCCAGGATTCTGCCGCAGGCTGGCTGATGTCCTGAGATTCAAAGAGGAGATCGGGGACGCTGATATCGCTCTCCTGAAAATAGGGCGTCATTTCCGGGTCGCGCCTGATGTGAAGCTGATCGTGGGACGGAATGAGATTGAGAATGCGGAGATCGAACAGATGGCCGAGGATTCATACATATTCTGTTTTGTTCCGGATACCGGTAGCCCTAATACGATTCTGCTGGGTGACAAGAAATACATCAAGCATGCGGCAGCCATTACAGCCCGATACAGCGATAAGAAGAATGATCCGAAGGTTGAGGTTCACTGTAGGCACAAGGGACAAATCAAGAAGCTGGTAGTTGAGCCCATGGATGATGAAAGTTTAAAGGATTGGAGAATTTGAGGATGGAGAAATTGTGGGCGCCATGGCGTGTGGAATACATACGCAATCCGGGGAAAGGCTGTTTTCTATGTAATGGATTGCGTGAGAAAGAGGACAGAAAATCCTTGATCATCGAGCGCGGCAAGAGCGCATTCAGCATCATGAATCGATATCCTTACAACAATGGACACGTATTGATCGCTCCACTGCGGCATGTGGGCCCGATCGAAATGCTTGATGATGATGAGATTCTGGGGATTCACCATCTTATTGCCAGGATCATCAGAGCGATTGATCATACCATGCAGCCTCAGGGCTACAATATCGGAATAAATCAGGGGCGGGTTGCCGGCGCTGGGGTCGTTGATCATATTCATTTTCATCTTGTGCCGAGATGGCAAGGTGATTCAAACTTTATGCCAGTATGTTCAGAAACAAAAGTGATATCCGAAGCCCTGATGAAAACGTACGATAAGATAAGGGAAGGCCTGAGCCGTGTGGACAGACTCCAAGCGTGAGTGAAATCGTCATTTTGATCGACACACTATAGTATGTGCGGTATTATTGGTATAATTGGTCAGGAACGAGCAATAGACAAGATCTATCCAGGCCTGCTTGCCCTTCAGCACCGTGGCCAGGACGCTGCAGGCGCGGTAACATTTGAGAGAGGTTTTCAGTTGAAAAAGGGCAATGGCCTGGTGTTCAACGTTTTTAATGCAAAGAACATAGAACGGCTCACTGGAAACATGGGCATTGGCCATGTCCGCTACCCGACGGTTGGAACTGGTTCGGCAGAGGATGCTCAGCCTTTCATCATTACCGCACCGTACGGTATTGCTCTGGCACACAACGGCAATATCGTGAACTTTTTCGAGTTAAGAAGAGATCTGATTCAGAACGAATTGCGTTACTTGAATTCCGACTGCGACGCAGAGGTTATCCTCAATCTACTTTCGGTTGAGTTGAGTAAGATGAACCTAAAGAAATTGGTTCCGGGGAAATTGTTTGCTGCGTTGCGTAAAGTATACAACAGGTTATCCGGCAGTTTTGCCGTTGTTGCGATAATCGCGAACAATGGACTACTTGCTTTTCGCGACCCCAGGGGAATCAAACCGTTGATAATGGGAAGTGGCGGCGCAGGCTTTTGCTTTGCATCGGAGAGCGTAGCACTGGATCTACTGGGCTACAAAGAAATGACTGACGTACGACCAGGGCAGGCAGTATTCATCGATGCTGAGAACAATTCACACACCGAACAGGTGGCCGAAGGTATTACGGCGACATGCGTTTTTGAGTATGTGTATTTTGCAAGGCCGGATTCAATTATTGACGGGATTGGTGTATATGAAGCAAGATTAAGGCTTGGCGAGGAGCTTGGAAAGGCCTGCAAGCAGAGGAAGCTCAAACCGGATGTCGTGATGCCCGTTCCCGATACGGCAAGGGGAGCTGCCCTCATGGTCGCCGATATTTTGGGGGTAAGACATCGGGAGGGGCTCATTAAGAATCGATATATTCATCGGACTTTCATAATGCCGACTCAGGAAAAAAGGATCGAGGCCGTGAGGTTGAAACTGAATCCGATCCGACCGGAAATCCAGGGGAAGGATGTTCTTTTGGTGGATGACTCGATTG
>JBFEPB010000169.1:0-4388 GCA_041550295.1 bacterium
GACGGCGAAGATGTGGAAGATGCCGAGCTGCTTGGCTCCAAGCATTTTGCAGCGAGTTGTGTCGTAAATTATGATTATGTCATAATACTGGATATGGTCGGTGACCGGGATCTGCAGATCTATCAGGAAGGCAATTCGAGTAAGTTCTTTCCGACCTTTGTAGATTCAATATGGGAGATCGGAAGGTCAATTGCGCCGGGTGTATTTATTCCGCTCGTGAAATACTACATCGTCGATGATCATATTTCGCTGATCAAGTATGGCATCCGCGCAATCGACGTGATCGATTTTGACTACCCATACTGGGATACGGCAGATGACACCGTGGACAAGTGTAGTCGGGAGAGTCTTGAAACTATCTACCGCTTCGTGTTGGAGTTGATATATCAAAATCCGGCTTATTGAATGCCAGCATTAAATAAGAGAGAAGTTATTGTCTTTGGCATCTTCACCGCGATCCTCGTAAGCCTGATCCTTATTAATATCTACAGGAAGGCGAAAATGAGGGATAGATACGAGCTGCTCGTGGAACAGGGTATTACCGCTATTTCGCTGAACCGTGCTGAGGTGCATGAGTTAGAGGATTTGCCGGGGATCGGTAGCGTGCTTGCCAGGCGCATATTGGATCACCGCGAGCAGGTCGGCGGATTTGACTCACTCGGGCAGCTGAGAGACGTTAAGGGTATTGGCGACAGACTATATCAGAAGATCCTACCATACATCAAATTATGACCTGCACTGTCTGAATTCATACTGCGGGTTATCCTTCCGTACAGACACTCTATAGATTGCTTATGAATTCGTACAGGGTTCGAACTCCGAAACCAGTTCCCCCGGCTGGTGTGTAATCACTTTCTTCGTCGGTCAATTCCGGGCCTGCAACATCGATATGCAGCCACTTCGCTTTATCTACGAACGCTTTCAAGAATAGACCCGCTGTTATTGCCGAGGCATACTTTCCGCCAGAGTTCTTCAAATCGGCGACGTCGCTTTTCAGTTTTTTGTTGTAACTTTCGTGCAGGGGCAGCGGCCAAAGTGCTTCTCCAGTCCGCCCTGAAACCTCGATGAGTTCGTCTTGGAGATGTCTGTCATTGCCCATCACACCGGCCACTGTTTCACCCAGCGCCACCACGCAGCCGCCGGTCAGGGTAGCGATGTCGATGATCATATCGGCTTTTTTCCGTTCCGCGTAGACCAGGGCATCAGCCAGTGTTACTCTCCCCTCGGCATCGGTGTTGACGATCTCAATTGTCTTACCATTCATCGCGCGAATGACATCGCCGGGCCGATATGCGGAACCCGAAGGCATATTCTCAACCGCCGGTATGATCGTCATCAAGTTGACTTTTCCACCCAGTCGGGCCAGTGCCAGAGTGACAGCAGCGACTACAGCACCGCCGGCCATATCGCCTTTCATCGCGCCCATGCCACTTGACTGTTTTATGGATATACCTCCCGAGTCAAAGGTTACTGTTTTCCCGATTAAACCGACCAGGGGTTTACGCGCCGTTTTCAGGTTCAGGATAATAAATCGGGCTTCATGTGAACTGCCTTGGGCAACCGCGAGCAGAGCGTCCATGCCCATTTTTCGCATCGCGGATTTGTCCAGGCACCGGCATTTTATTTTGTCCTTGAGTCGCCATTGGTTGATTAACGTTATAATTCGTTTATGTAGTTTCTTCGGCGTTAGCACATTGGCCGGCTCATTGGTCAAGTTGCGTGCAGCATTCTGCGCGTCGGCCAGGGTTTGTCCAACGAGAGCCGCTTTCTTGAATGCCCCGGCCTTTGATGCATCTTGTTCAACGATTATCAGCTCACTTACGTACTGTTTTCGACCTGGTTTCTTGTACGCATTGAACTCATACAAGGCAAGGCAAGTTCCTTCAATCACTGATTGTGCTGCCCGGGTGTGGTCCAGACCGCCGATGCCGGCACCGTGAATGATTGTGCCGAGGCGTCTGGCACCGATTTTTCTGGCTCTTTTTGCTGCAGCGCCGGCTGCTTTCCGTACGTTTTCATAATTGAGTTCGTTTTGTTTGCCTAATCCAGCCACGATGACTTTCCTGACCTTCATCTTCTGGCATTCGTGCAGCACCGTGACCTCTCCAACTTTTCCGGTCACCTCCTGGTCGGCAACAAGTCTGGTTATCGTGCCGCCGAGTATCTTGTCGACCGCGGCCGTTGGACCACCTGGTGCTTTCTTACCTTCAAAAACATTCAGGACAATTGCATCACCCTTGAACTCTGAAATTGGTTTCGTCATCACCTGTATCTTCATAGCCCAAGTATATTAGAATTGTCCGTTGAGTCAATACCAGCTTACGACAGTGCGTCCTGCCAGAGCCCGGATGGGTATGTTGACTTTCAAAATCATATATATATAATTTCACTATGAAATCAGCAAAAAAATCGAGGAAATCACAGGCAGCAAGGCCGAAACTTTCGAAGCGCGCCCGTGCCATGCCGTTTTCACCGATACGGAAGCTCAGTCCGCTGGCAGATGAAGCGAAGAAGAAGGGCATTCACGTGTACCATCTTAACATCGGCCAGCCAGATATCGAGACGCCGAAAGAGATGTTCGATGCAATAGCAAAGTTCAGAGAAAAGGTCTTGAGTTACGGGCCGTCAGGAGGATTGCTCGATCTGCGCCTCGCCGTTGCGGATTATTATCGAAGATCTGGCATAGATATTGACCTGGACAACGTCTGGATAACGACCGGAGGAAGCGAGGCGATACTGTTTGCATTCATGTCGGTATGCGATCCCGGTGATGAAATAATTGTTTTTGAACCTTTTTACACAAACTACAATGGTCTCGCGACCATGGCTCAGGTAAAGCTTGTCCCTCTCACGACCAGAGTAGAAGACGGTTTTCACCTCCCGACACAAAAGCAAATTGAACAAAAGATGACGCGAAAAACAAGGGCAATCCTGATCAACACACCGAATAACCCTACCGGTACCGTGCTGACTGAGCAGGAGATGTATGTATTGTACAGAACATGCAAAAAGCATGGTCTGTTTCTGCTATCAGACGAGGTATACCGTGAATTTGTTTATGATGGAGGAATCCAGACAAGCGCCTTGTCATTACCCCAGATTCAGGATCAGGTTATCGTGCTTGATTCAATATCCAAGAGATTCTCCGCTTGCGGCGCCCGCGTGGGTTGTATAATTAACCGTAGTAGGAAGGTAATGGAGGAGGTGGTCAAATTCAGCCAGGCAAGGCTCTGTCCGCCGACGATCGAGCAAGTTGGCGCTATTGCAGCCTATAAGAATTTTGACCGCTACATAAAGCCAGTCATTATTGAATACGAGCATCGGAGGAATTTTCTTTTCGAGGGACTGCAGAAGATCAAGGGAGTATATGGACACAAACCAGAAGGAGCTTTTTATACTGTGCTGAGGTTGCCCGTGAAAGATGCCGACAGGTTCTGTCATTGGTTGCTGACCGACTTCCACCATGACAGAAAAACAGTAATGTTGGCGCCGGCAAACGGTTTCTATTCCACGCCGAGAAAAGGAAAGAATGAAGTACGTATCGCATACGTGCTGAAAGAAAATGACTTACGTAATGCCCTTGTTGTTTTGCAGTCCGCGCTGAGTGAATTCAGAGGCTAAGTCGATTTTTCTGGATGAATCCCACCGCCGCACTTCAGAAATTGGCAATCCGTCTTATCAGAGTAATACCTCTGAAGGTGGCCGACAGAATTGCGATCAGCATTGCCCTGCTCTCCTTTCGGTTTTCAAGGGCACGCCGCGAGCAGATACTGACAAACCTCAGGCATGTATTTGCGGGTGAACATGTCGGACGACATCAGATGGAGCAGTATATGAAAAATACTTTCATAAACTACGCGCGCGCAATGGTCGACTTTTTACGCCTTAGTTATATTACCGAGGCCGATTTCAACGTTTATGTCGAGGGGATCGAGAATATCTATGATGCCTTGAGACATGAACGCGGTTGTATAATGCTTACCATGCATATCGGAAACTGGGATTATGCGGGCTGCTATCTTGCAGCACGTGGTGTGCCAATGAGTGCCCTGGTCGAAGAGACCGATCCCGAGATGTATGAGCTGTACAAAAGACACCGTGAACGGACTGGTATGATAACGTTCCCTCTTTCCAAGGCAGGATACGGTTTTCTTCATACGATCAGGAATAACCGAGTCCTTGCCGTTCTGGGTGACCGTGATATCGCGAAGAAAGGTGTGACCGTGGATTTCTTCGATGGCAAGCGCAGCATCCCCCGCGGGCTCGGTGAGATAATTATCAAGAGAAAGATTCCAGTGGGTTTTGGTTATCTCGTATTCAATCCTTCAAGGCCTGGAAGCCGCTATCTCGGCCGGATTGACGCGCCTGGTGTTTTTGACGGGATCGAA
>JBFEPB010000170.1:0-4329 GCA_041550295.1 bacterium
ACCTTTCAGGCAGGTAGAGGCCTTGCCGATGAGAATCGCAATTGTGACGCCTGGTGAGAGCAGGCTGCCATCACTGAGTTGCTTCTGAAAATCAATGGTTTCATCGATCTGTTCAAAGACACTTTGAGCAATATCAACACCACAGAGCACGCCCTCCTCCTTTGCAAAGATAATGCCGAGCGCCCTGTCATCTTGTGCCACGATGGCATCGGTCGTGACATCGCCCTGCCCGATATCTTCTCTCAGTGCCCTTTTTACGATCCTCAAAAATTGTCCTGCCTGTTTATCTACTTTTTTTGCTTTGCCGTCTTTTTTCTCCATGTGTCTCCATTTTGCGCTTTATTGCTTTTATTTGATCTCTTATTTCCGCTGCCCTCTCAAATTCGAGCAGCGATGATGCCTCCTCCATTTCTTTGTGGAGCCGGGCGAGCTCCTCGATACCTAGATCAGTCCTATTTCTTTCCTGGGTAATGCGGTCAGCCACTGAAGTCGTGCGCATGATTTCTTCGTGACTCTTGACTATGCTCCTGGGAGTGATGTTATGCCGGATGTTATACTCGACTTGTTTCTTTCTCCGTCTTTCCATCTCCCGGATGGCGTTGCGGATTGAATCCGTTATGTCATCGGCATACAGTATTACTTCGCTGCGTACATTACGGGCCGCACGGCCGGCGGTTTGGATCAGCGAGCGTTCACTGCGCAGGAAGCCTTCGCGATCTGCATCGAGTATCGCGACCAGCGCGACCTCGGGCAGGTCCAATCCCTCGCGGAGAAGGTTTATGCCGACCAGGATATCGAATTCACCGAGCCTGAGGCCCCGCAATATCTCTACACGCTGCAAAGCATCGATCTCAGAATGCATATACCTCACGCGCAGGCCCAGTTCATGCAGATACTCGGTCAGGTCTTCTGCCATCCGCTTGGTAAGAGTGGTCACCAGCACCCTCTCATTTGTGGCAACCCTCCTCCGAATTTCGTCCAGCAGGTCATCAACCTGATTTCTAGCCGGTTTGACCGTGACAGCTGGATCGATTATGCCGGTTGGTCGAACGATCTGTTCGACAATGCGATTACCTGACCGCGCGATCTCCCACTCTGCGGGAGTAGCCGAGATACAGACTGACTGGTTGATGAGTGATTCGAACTCGTCGAACTTCAAAGGACGATTCTCCAGAGCGGAGGGCAATCTGAAACCATACTCGACCAGAGTAAGTTTGCGTGAATGATCACCTTCGTACATCCCGTTTATCTGTGGTATGGTGACATGTGATTCATCGATCACAATGAGGAAGTCGTCAGGGAAGTAGTCGATCAGGCAAAAGGGTCTTTCACCTGGTCGGCGCCCGGACAAATGCATTGAGTAGTTTTCGATGCCTGGACAGTAACCAAGCTCCAGGAGCATCTCAATGTCGAAATTCGTCCGTTGTTGCAGTCGCTGCGCCTCAAGCAATTTATTCTGCCGTCTGAATTCATCGAGTCTATTTTCGAGTTCCTCCCTTATGTTCGTCACAGCATCTTCGATCCTGGGACGGGTCGTGATGAAATGCTTTGCCGGGAATACAACAACATTTTCCAAATCTCTTGTCACGTGGCCGGTCAGGGGATCGATGATCTGGATTCGGTTTACAATCTCATCTTCGATCCGTACTCTGATCGCATGTTCTTCATCCGCAGGATGTATGTCGACCGTATCACCGCGGACACGAAAAGTGCCGCGTGAGAAATCGATGTCGTTCCGCTGATACTGGATAGACACGAGGGAATCTAATATTTCTTCTCGTGATCTCTTCTTCCCGCAGTCAAGCAAGAGGACGAGTTCCTTAACTTCGTCAGGCGAGCCGATATTGTATATGCAAGAAACCGATGCTACTATTATCACGTCGCGCCGGGTCAGGAGGGACGACGTAGCACGCAACCGCAACCTTTCGATTTCTTCATTGATCGATGCGTCCTTTTCAATATACAGATCGCTCGATGGTACATAGGCTTCAGGTTGATAATAGTCGTAATAAGAGATGAAATACTCAACTGCATTTTCCGGAAAGAACGATTTGAATTCTCCGTAGAGCTGAGCAGCCAGGGTCTTGTTGTGTGAAATGATCAATGTCGGCTTTTGTACGTTCTCAATGACGTTGGCGATGGTGAACGTTTTACCAGAGCCGGTTACGCCCAGCAGTGTTTGGTATTTTCTGTTTCTCTTGATGCCATCGACCAGATTGCTGATCGCTTCTGGCTGGTCTCCGGTCGGCGTGAATGTTGTTGAGAGTCTAAATCCCACGTTTCAATATGCGGTATGACAGCGGGTCAACAGACAGCTTGAGGATATTTGAAGATGCGGTGAATTTGCTGCCTGTCAGCAGCTCAGTATACGTTCCGTCCCAGGCCGGGAGTTCGACAAACGATTGGGCAGGGCCGCAATTCAGGACGACAACAATTCCTCCTCGGTCATACGCGTAAACCTTTTTCACTTCATCGATGTACAGGGTATAGAAGCTCTGGCCGGTCAATTCTGTGTGCGCCCTGCGGATATTGATCAGAGATTTGATTTTAGCCTGGAGAATGCGATCCTGGCGATTGACTTGCCATGGGAAACTCCCCCAATTGAGAGGTGCGCACTGGTTCATGCCGACCTCATCGCCATAGAAAATGGTCGGCGAACCACAAAACGTGAAGATAAAAGCGTACATCAGTTCGAGCAGTGGCCTGTCGGTGATTGTCCCGATTCGTTTCGTATAGTTGAGTGCACCGATCAGATTGTTGCGGTTTATTTGCGCGGGATTGAAGAACAACTTGCGGTGTATTATACTGTCGAATTCCGTGGTGGTTATCGTACCGCTTACGAAATAATCAATCATGGATTGGCTGAATTCACGGTCATAGTGACCGTCTGCTGCATAAGGATTCGGTCGGCGCGGGTCGCCATTGAGCAGCAGCAGATCCGGATATTGTATCTTTACATGGTCGTAGAGTGTGCGCGCGAAATACTCATCAACTTCGCTCTCGCCGATGTAGAATCCATCGCACCCGAAATGCGCCCAGTAATCGATGAAGCCGATAAAGTAGTTCTGTACTTGTCGATTCTTGAGGTTGAGTAGTGGAAAACGTGGGTCTGAGCGCCACGAATGGTACTTGAACCCGGCCGGTGCAGACGGCAGCGATTGGATCTTGTACCAGTCGACGTACCTCGATGCACTTCCTTTGTTTTTGATATCGGCAAAAGCGGGGAAATCGTCGCTCGTGTGGGTCAGGATAATGCTGAGGACGACTTTCTTGCCGCTGTGGTGGAAAGTGTCGATGAGATTCTTCAGGTCGTTAGTATCGCCGTATGCCGGATCTATGGTTGCGTAGTCGAGGATATCGAGTTTGTGATTTGATGCGGCAAGCAACAGTGGTGAAAGCAGCACGATATCCACTCCCAGCGCATTTATATAGTCGTATCTCTGAATAATACCCATCAGGTCGCCACCATACGGCAACCAGTCTGTGGGCTCTGCGCTCCACTCATTCTTGTTGGACGGGTCGTTCATCGTATTACCGTTGGAAAAACCATCAACAACAATGCAATAATAGACTTTTCCGGCCGCCCATTCGGGAACCGCCAAAGGAACCGGTATAGGTTTGAATGAACCGGTCGCTGGCAGCATCAGGGTATCGGGGTCAGAAGCCAGAAGGAACTTGTACGATAGTGTCGAGTCAAATGGCTTGACTTGTATCGCATAATAATCATAGGACTGATCACGAAAGGCAATATTCATCTCAACTGGCGTCGCGCCAATGACAATGGATGCTCTCTCGATGTTGTTGCTGCTTACCCTTAGCCGTATGTCGCCGGATTTCGGATTGACGTAGAAGATATCTGCGGGGTCGTGGAAAATACCCTCGGGATCAATGGCGCCGGCCGTCTGCAGCGAGAGAAACAGCAGTAGCAATCCTGTCAACCCCCTTTCCATGAAAAATTCTACGCGAAATACGGTCATTTGTCAACCATTGCACCCGATTTGCCGCCGTGCTCCACATAGTTCTCCGATGGAGATTATAGGGCTTCAGTGTGTCCGATTCTTGACAGTTTTACCATATTCAGTATAATTATCTCTGATGGGGGATAAGGCTTCGATGAAATTAGTAGACAATAACGCCTTTCCTACTCCAGAAGAAATCGTTGCCCGACTCGATAGCTACATCATCGGCCAATCCGAAGCAAAGAAAGCGGTGGCAATTGCGCTGAGGAATAGATGGCGGCGGCGGCGGGTACAAGGTAAGATAAAAGAGGAGATATATCCCAACAATATAATCCTCATTGGGCCTACCGGAGTAGGTAAGACGGAAATC
>JBFEPB010000171.1:0-4305 GCA_041550295.1 bacterium
AGCAATGCCGGTTTCATGGTACTCGGTCTGATTATCGAAAACGTAACGGGCGAGAACTACTTTGACTACGTACGGGAAAACATCTACAAACCTGCCGGTATGATGAACACCGATGCACATGAAACCGACTATGTAGTACCGAACCTTGCGGTTGGGTATACGAGAATGGAAGCGCGGCCGGGTGAGTTGAAAAATAATCTATTTTTGCACGTTGTAAAGGGCGGCCCTGCAGGCGGCGGATATTCAACGGTTGAAGACCTGCTTAATTTCGCCAACGCGTTGATGGATAACAAACTACTGTCAAAGAAAAACAGAGAAATGATGACCAGCGGTAAGGTCCAGACTGACCGCCATATCATGTATTGCTATGGATTTCGTGACCGGGTAGAGAACGGTCATCATATTGTCGGTCACACCGGAGGATTTCCCGGTATTGCCGGCTATCTCGGTATATTCACAGACCTTGGCTACACGGTTGCCGTTTTGTCTAACTATGATAATGGTACTGCCGAACCTGTGTCATTTGTCGAAGAGCTCCTTGTTGGTGAAACCCAGCGCACGAAAAATATAAAACTGACTGAGATGATTGTGAATGAAGCAATAGCAAACGGCTATGACGCGGCAGTAGAAATTCATGAGAAAAACAAAGAAATGGGTGCGATCAGCGAAAGAACGGTGAACAGTCGTGGCTACGAGTTAATTGGCCAGGGTAAGGTTACCGAGGCTATTAATGTACTCAGGTTGAATGTTTACCTTTATCCGGAATCAGCCAATGTCTACGACAGTCTTGGAGAGGCGTACATGACAGCAGGGAATACAGCGCTGGCGATCGAGAATTACGAGAAATCGCTTACTCTTGACCCTAATAACAGTAACGCCGTCGAGAGACTAACAGAACTTTACAATAGAAATTGAGAGGATGAGAGGTTAAAAATTGCAGGGCGCATGGGGCATAGCGATGAAGGCGAAGCCTTCATCGTTGATTTCGCTTGACCACACAAAGTCCGCATATATAATCGCTTATGATTCTATTATTGATGATAGCTCAATTTAGCAATGGTTTTCTGTCGGTGCAGGCTGACCAGGACAGTCTTCCGATATATGTTGAAGACGAGTATGTCGGTGTCACGCCCCTTCTCAAATATCCTTTGGCACCTGATAAATATAATGTCGGATTCTTTCCGCAAGACAGCATAGAGCAGGCGAGCTGGCGTTTAAAAGAGGGCAGCATAAGCGCACTGTGGGCGATTGCCAAGTATGGTGAGGGTACCGTGAAAGTGAAAATTGCCCCAGACGCCGTAACCACAGTCAGGCTTAGCTACAAAGACTGTATGGCAGCGCCCGGAAGGGCAAAATTAAAGGTCGGCGCGTGTCTCGGCGGTGTTTTCCTGCTCGGTGTCGGTACAACGCTATTACTTCACGCGCTTTTCTGACCTAGTATTCTACGTAACAACGTTGAGGGATTCAGTAGATGGTGACGATTGGCCGTCGGTAGAGCCTGTGCCGTTGGAGACAATGGAGGTGAGATGACGGAAAATAGAACTTATGACTCTTTCCCTGTCTGGATACCTATCCTATCCACCTTGATTTCATTGTTGGTCTATGCAATTGGAATATATATACTCATTCGTCTCGGCATCATAGTCGGGGCGATTTATGTCCTATATTGTCTCTGGGTTGAAATGAGGATACTCACTAAGAGCTGTGTAAGCTGCTTCTATTATGGAAAGGTGTGCGGCTTGGGTAGAAGTGTTTTGTGCACACTCCTGTTCAAGAAAGGCGACCCTCAGAAATTCATAGAAAAGCAAGTAAGCTGGAGACACATACTGCCGGATTTCCTGGTATTCATATTTCCCCTGCTTGGAGGCATTATACTTCTTGTCAAGGCTTTTTCGTGGACCATTCTGCTTTTGTTAATTTTCCTATTCGTTCTCTCGTTCGTTGGCAGCGCGGTCATAAGAGGTTCTTTTGCCTGTAAATACTGCAAACAGAGGGAAATCGGCTGTCCGGCAGAAAAACTGTTCAGTAAACAATAGACGAATCATATCGGTTATTATCGTTGAGCTCGTTATTCCCGTTAGTTCCGTTTAGCGTTATGTCTTAGCGTCAGGCGTCGAAAATTATTCGTGCTGACAAATGTATGAGAACCTTCAGGTTCGCGATAATTCTTGCCCGCCGACGTGTAGTGTCACATGTGAAGTGTAAGGCGTGTCGTGGTAAGCATGTGGCGAAGTACGTATCGCATGTTACGTCGCAGTGCAGGCATTTTTCGTATTGACATCTACACAAATTTCGCTACATTCTATTCAGGAGTTAAGAGGGGGTATAAGACGCAGTGTTGTAGCGGTCTTATGCCCTTTTATTTATGTGGGTTTTTTGTGATAGCACAATGATCTTCGTCATATAGTAATAGTTCAGTATTCACTCTTAATGTAGAAGAAGGGAGGAACGATGAAGCAGGTTTTATCAGCAGTAACCTTATGTTTGTTATTGTGGGTCGGATGCGGTGGTGACAACGGTGAGGCGCCAGTTATTGAAATCACCTACCCGGCCGATGGTGCTACGGTCAGCGGAACGGTCGACATCGCTGCCGAGGTGAGTGGTGAGAGTGAGGTTGACAGCGTTCAGTTTTACGTTGATGATACGCTCCGCTCAACCTCTGCTGTAGAGCCCTACGAGTATGCCTGGGTAACGACCGGTTGTGAGAATCAGTCAATGCATACGATCTACGCCATGGCATATGGTGCGGCAGAGGACCCGGGTGTGTCGGATATCGTCACCGTAACTGTGGTCATTGAGGGCATGCTCATATGGCGCTACTCAACCAGCGGTAATGTGTATTCGTCACCAGCAATTGGCGCTGACGGTACGATCTATGTCGGATCCTATGATGATTATCTCTATGCGATAAATCCCGATGGAACTTTGAAATGGTCATACTACGGTGGTTCTACCGTATTTTCTTCCCCTGCGATCGGCGCGGATGGTACGGTCTATGTTGGATTCTGGGATGGTTCTCTTCATGCGATAAACTCAGTTGGTACGTTGACTTGGTCATTTCCAACCGGCGGTTTTGTGCGTTCGTCACCGGCGATCGGTTCCGACGGCACGATCTACTTTGGATCCTATGATGATTATCTTTATTCGATACACCCCAACGGCACCTTAAATTGGAGATACCAGACAGGCGGCGATGTCCGTTCTTCACCGGCGATCGGTTCTGACGGTACAATCTATGTCGGGTCAGATGACGATTATCTCTATGCGATAAATCCCAATGGCACCTCCAAATGGTCTTTTCAAACAAGCGCTGATGTTTATTCTTCTCCGGCACTCGATCTCGACGGCACGATCTATGTCGGCTCAAACGATAGTTATCTCTACGCGATAAACCCTGATGGTACTCTGAAATGGTCATTTCCAACTACTGGAGAGGTATTTTCTCCGACGATCGGTTCCGACGGCACGATCTATGTCGGCGCAGGTTCTCGTATGTATGCAATAAATGCTGACGGTACATCAAAATGGTCATTCCAAGCCAATTTTTATGTATTTTCTACGCCGGCCATCGCTGCGGACGGTACAGTTTATTTCGGATCCTATGACCATTATTTCTATGCTGTGAGCTCCGACGGCACCCTGAAATGGTCATACCAGACAGGTTCCCCTGTTTATTCCTCGCCAGCGATTGGTACGGATGGCATGATCTATTTCGGGTCAGATGACTATTATCTCTATGCACTCCAAGGCTTGGGCCCTTTAGCAGATACACCGTGGCCAATGTTCCATCATGATCTAGCACATACGGGGCGCGTGGACTAAGATCACGTTCGCAGATGCTCACTGGAGACATGCCCGCCTTTGGTGGACTGAAGCCATGTCGCTTCGTTCCTGAAGACATTCTTTGCTGAAGACACGCCGTGCCGAAAAGCGGTGAGTCGTTAACAAAACCAACCTGTCGTAGATCCTGCCGTAGGAAAGGGCCATACTTCTCTTATTTTTGCTAGTGTCGATGCGTTCGCAATATTCTCCATGCGCCGTTCCTCTTGCCGGCGGCTTACTCGAACAATAATGGAGAGCCGCATAGTAATGGCCGTCGGGGACAGGCACCTTACGGAGCCAGTCCCCTTGGATCGTAGTATTCTAGATACTTGATACTCGATACAGACCGCTGAGAGTACAAATTTCGTTACGTACGTTAATTGCGTTTAGCTTCTGAAGTTCTAATCTTCTCAGTATCTTGTCATTAGGAGCGTGAGGCGTCGAACGTGTAGACGTCGTATGGGGACAGGCACCTTGCGGAGC
>JBFEPB010000172.1:0-4304 GCA_041550295.1 bacterium
GATTACATACGCGGGAGATTTGGATGATCATCCGTACAGCCAATCTGAATCTCTACTATCACAAATTCCAGGCATTGAAGAACGTTAATGTGGCAATCCAGAGGAATTTGATAACTGGCGTTATTGGGCCTTCAGGTTGCGGCAAGTCGACACTGCTCCGTGTGTTCAACCGGATGAATGATCTGATCGAAGGTGTCCGGATTACCGGCAGCGTTTTGATGGATAATGATGATATCTATTCTCCCATGCATGATCTTATTCTTTTGAGAAAGAGGGTCGGTATGGTGTTTCAGCGGCCGAATGCATTTCCATTATCCATATTCGACAATGTTGCCTATGGCCCGCGGGTATGGAATATCAGTGACAGGGCGACATTGAATGAAATCGTTGAGCGTTCACTGCTCGCGGTTGATTTGTTTGATGATTTGAAAGACAGGCTGAGTGATTCAGCATTAGGTCTGTCGGCAGAAAAACAGCAGCGCCTCTGTATTGCGCGGCTGCTCGCAGTCGAACCGGAAATCCTATTGATGGATGAACCATGTTCTGCGCTAGACCCGATTGCCACAGGCAAGATCGAAGAATTGATGATTGAATTGAAAAGAAAGTATACAATTGTCATTGTCACTCACAATATGCAACAGGCAGCACGCATCGCAGATGAGGTTGGTTTCATGTTGCTTGGTGAGCTGGTTGAATTTGATACGGCAAAGGCAATTTTCACTAATCCTCGGGACAAGCGGACATTCGATTATATCAGTGGTCGGTTTGGCTGATTTAGAAGGAGGATTAAATGGATCGACACTTTGATGAAGAGCTTCAGAATGTCAAGAAGAAACTCACGGATATGGCAGCGATGGTTGAAGAATCTATAACCAAATCGCTGAACGCTCTACGGAATAAGGACTTGAAGATGGCGAATGAAATTCGTGATCTCGACCACAAGATCGATCAAATGGAGATCGCGGTTGAGGACATGTGCGTGGAGTTGATTGCACGCCATCAACCGGTCGGGAGCGACCTGCGGTTCCTCATTGGCGCGATCAAGATGAACAATGACCTGGAACGGATGGGCGATCATGCCGTGAACATCGCGGATTGCATAAAGTATGTTATTGAAGCCTCGGCGATAGGCCAGATAATGAATATCTGGGCAATGGCCAAGATCGTGAATGAAATGTTGCGTGACAGCGTTCAGAGTTTCATCGATAATGATGCGCCAAGGGCTCAGAAGGTCTGTGAAAGGGACAGTGCGGTCGATAGGATGCGCGATGAGACGATCCGCATTTTGCTCACGCATATGTTGGAAGAGCCGGAAAATATCGGGTCAGCCATACAGTACATGCTGGTGGCGAAAAACCTTGAGCGTATCGCTGATTTGTCAACGAATATATGTGAGGATGTCATATATATCACCCAAGCTCGGGTCATCAAGCACCATGCCGAGAACAAAAAGGCATGAAATTCAGGAAAGTTTTATGGCATAACTGCTTTTTCTCAGCGTAGATAACCACGATTTCAGACAGTATATCCGCACTTTTTTCTTGACTTTATTTGGAATTTCGGTAAAATATTGCCTATGCTGGCCCGCATCGAAGATGCAATCAAAGATGTAAGAAAAGGTAAGATCGTAATCGTGGTCGACGATGAAAGTCGTGAAAATGAAGGCGATTTTATTGTCGCCGCCAACAAGATAACACCTCGTTTGATCAATTTCATGGCACAGCATGGACGGGGACTGATCTGCGCAACGCTGTTGCCTGAGCGGCTGAAAGAGCTTGACATACCGATAATGGTCGATGAGATAACGGCCCTGCACGGAACCCAGTTTACGGTCAGTGTTGATGCCAAGAGGGGCACGACAACTGGTAGTTCGGCTTTTGACCGCGCCCGGACGATTCGCGTTCTGGTCGACAAGAAGACGAAACCGACTGACCTGGCAAGGCCAGGTCATATCTTTCCGCTGCGAGCAGTTCAAGGCGGAGTCCTGAGGCGGGCCGGTCATACTGAAGCAAGCGTTGATCTCGCGCGCATCGCCGGGTTCTACCCGTCCGGTGTACTTTGTGAGATAATGGATGACAACGGAAGGATGGCTCGGATGCCATCGTTGAGAAAAATGAGCCGGCGGTTTAACCTGAAGATCATTAGCATCGAAGATCTCATCAAATACCGGCAGAAGAAGGAAAAATTCGTTGAGCGTATACTCGAAACCAATTTACCGACGAAATATGGCGATTTCTGTCTGATTTTGTATGAAGATAAAATAAATAATGACCATCACATCGCTCTGGTCCTGGGTGACGTTAAGGGTAAGAAGAACGTGATGGTCCGGGTACACTCCCAGTGTCTGACCGGTGATGTATTCCGGTCATTGCGGTGCGATTGCGGTGATCAGATGGAGCAGGCGCTGAAGTTGATTGCCAAGCACAAACGTGGGGTCTTTCTCTACATGCGCCAGGAGGGCAGGGGTATTGGATTGCTCAACAAGCTCAGAGCATACAATCTTCAAGACAAAGGTCTCGATACCGTTGAAGCAAACCTGGCGCTCGGTTTCCCTGCGGATCTCCGTGATTATGGGATAGGAGCGCAGGTCCTTGTCGATCTGGGATTATCTTCAATCGTCTTACTGACAAACAACCCGAAGAAAATAGTCGGTCTGGAAGGTTACGGTCTCACGGTCGCTAAGCAAGTGCCGATATTTGCAGTACACAGCAGAAATATAAAGTATTTGAAGGCCAAAAGGTACAAACTCGGGCATTTGATACCAGATTCAGTTTTTGAAAAGGAAAAACTTTCGTCATACACCAAAAAAAGAGTATAGGAGGAAGGATGAAAGAGACAAAGGGAAATCTTGTCGGGCAGGGCAGGAAGTTCGCAATCGTGATCTCGCGCTTCAATGAGTTCATATCAAGGCGTCTGTTGGACGGCGCAGTGGATTGTCTGGTCAGACACGCAGTGCGTGCTGAGGATATTACTGTTTACTGGACTCCAGGGAGTTTCGAGATACCCGGAGTTGCTTCTCGAATACGGCAGGAAAAGGTCGATGGTGTGATATGTTTGGGAACGATCATTAGAGGAGACACGCCGCATTTCGACTACATCGCCAACGAAGTAACAAAGGGCATCGCAACACTGAATCTGCAGGCAGGACCTGCCGTCATTTACGGAATAATTACGGCCGACAGTACAGACCAGGCAATTGAAAGAGCAGGCACAAAGAAAGGGAACAAAGGCTGGGATGCAGCGCTAACAGCATTGGAATTGGCCGATCTCTATTCACAAGTGAAATAGATGGGCAGGAGATTTGCGCGCGAGCTTGCTCTAAAGGTATTGTACCGTTATGAAGAGGGAGATGCTGATCTTTCCGGTGCCATGAGCAGTGTTCTCGATGCCAAGTCATACGAGAAGAATGACCGGGATTTTTCAAGGGCGCTCATCGAGCGCACCGTAGAAGAAATGGAGACGATTGACAAGGAAATAATCAAAGTGCTGGAGAATTGGGAATATGATCGTATCTCTGTGATCGATAAAATCATCTTACGCATAGGTACTTGCGAGTTACTGTTTTTTGATGATATACCGTCGCAAATTTCGATCAATGAGGCAATTGAGATCGGCAAGAAATACGGAGGAAACGAATCAGGTAGATTCATAAATGGCATTCTTGATGCAATAAGAAAGAATCATGAAAGCAGCAATAATTAGCGACATACATTCAAATCTTGAAGCGCTTTTGGTTGTACTGAAGGATATAAAGAAACGGCGTCTTAAGAGCATATTCTGCCTGGGCGATCTTATTGGGTATGGGGCTAATCCTAATGAGTGTATCGATCTGTGCATGAAAGAGGCCAAAGTTACCGTGGCCGGTAATCATGACTGGGCAGCGATCGACAAGACCGATGTTTCAACCTTCAATCCGGTTGCTGCGCAGGCAATACGATGGACTCAAGAACAGATAAGCGAGAGCGGGGTCAAGAGCTTGAAAAGTCTTGAGCTCAGTCACCAGGTGAATAACCTTTTGTTGGTGCACGCTACGCCAGCAGAACCGGAAAAATGGCGGTATCTTTTCAGCCTGGAAGAATTCGAGAAGGAATTCTCGCACTTCGATGAGCAGGTCTGCTTTATCGGGCATTCGCACATACCGGCCGCCATATATATGGATGACAACGGCTACTGCGATTTGGTCAGGGATAATCCCTTCCCGATCGTGGCAAAAAGAAGATATATTGTAAATGTGGGCAGCGTTGGACAGCCCAGAGATTTGGACCCAAGGGCCAGCTACGTTATCTATGATGGTAACAATAATA
>JBFEPB010000173.1:0-4293 GCA_041550295.1 bacterium
AACCAAAACGAAAAGATCGGCGATGCCCTTTTTGATGCACAAGTCTACTACTACAACAACTTTTTCTGGTGGGGTATTATTTCTCAACACAACATCTTCTGCCTCAATCTATACGGAGAACCTTCCCTCGCAAGGGGAGGGTACGCCGTGCCCGTAATATCAGACCATGACTATGAGTGGCTCGACTCGGGTGGCAACGGATATGCTGACCCCGGCGACACGATCAGCCTAACCATAGCACTGACCAACTCAGGCATCAACGCCGCGTCCGTCACGCTCAACGTCTTGTCAGATGACCCGTATATCACAATGCTTGATTCAAATTTTGACTACGGCTCAATTATGAACGGCGAAATCAAAGATAATGCCAGCGATCCCATCAGCTTTTACATTGCTGACACGGCACCTTGCCACAATTGCACACTGCACCTGAACATAACCGCGGATGGCCTGAATTTCTACGATAATATCGCTATACTCATAGGCACGCCGCCGGTTCTTATTGTCGACGATGATGGTGATGCTGAGTACGAAACTTACTTTGTTGAATCGCTTAATAGATTAAACGTATCTTATCACCTATTGGATAGCGATGCACTGGTATCGGATTCTTCAACCCACTGCTACGACGCCCTGATATGGCTTACAGGAGATAACCCATCCCCCATCGATTCCACCCGTATGATTGTACTCTCGGGTTATCTGAACAATGGTGGCAAGCTCCTCATTACCGGTCAGGATGTGGAAGGCTGTCAGGATGCAGGTTTTTTCAACAACTATCTGCACGCATCGGTGATCGATAGCAGCGCGTACCGGATGAGGGTCGATGGTGTGGATGGTGATCCAATTAGCAATGGATTGACGTATCTGATCATTGGGTCACCTGGCGCAAACAACCAGGATTCGCCAACGATAATTTCACCGCTGGCCGGAGCTGATTCGATCTTCAGCTATCGCTTGGGCGGATGTTGCGGTGTGCGATACGAAAACAGTTTCAAGACTGTATACCTATCATATGGATTTGAAGCGATTGCTGCACCTTCGCTGGCCGATACAGTGATGAAGCGTATTCTCGAATGGTTCAACATTGCTACCGAGATCGAAGAGATCACTACCTGGCATGACCAACACAAAACTTCATTGTCACTCCGGGTCAGCCCGAATCCATTCCGTGACAAAGTGAATATTGATTTTGCTGCAGAATACGACACAGAAGACGTAGCATTAAGAATATACGATGCTACAGGTCGTATGGTTAAGGAGTTTAATCATGTAACCGAGACCACATTGTTATGGAATGGTACCGACAATCTTGACAGAAAACTGCCCAACGGTATCTACTTTCTGAAATTGCAGGCAGGGGATTACAGCGCTTCAAAGAAATTACTACTTATTAGGTAGCAGACAGTGGTGTAGCACAGCAGGGGGGTGACTAAGTTAATCACTCCCCTCTCCTCATTTCATCTTCTTATCTTCTCAACTTTCGTGTTTTCAGTGCTCTATTGACTGCAAAAGTGTTATCCATACAATTTTGTATGACCAACACCGAGATCCGACGCAGGATCCTTCAGATATTATATGAACGCTTTGCCGAACACCCATATAACAGAACAACACCTAGTGAATTCAAAGAGAATTTAGACATTGGACTGAAGGCCTTGCACTTCAACATAATATACCTGGAGGAAAAAGGATACGTGGAACTATCTAAACCGCTGGAAGGAAGCGTGTTCGTCGCAGCACGTATTACGCCTAAGGGCATTGATCTGGTCGAAGACGAGTATGAGTTCAGCATATTGTATCCTGAAGAATCCGAAGCAGGACCGGTCACCAGCGATATCCTCGAAAAGTTCGAAACACTTATCAACGAGACTATTGCGCTCACCGACATTAGCGATGACTCAAAGGAACTAATTGTAGAGGAAATACGGGCTATACAGAACGAGTTGAGAAAACACGAACCAGTTTACTCAGAAATAAAACAGAAAGCTGTCCGATTGAGAAACCGTAACTTTGACATCTGGCAGAAATTGATCGAGATCATCAAACACCCGACCGTAGCTAAGATTCTTGGCCACGCTGCCCGGAAGGAACTCGGCATTTAAACTAGTTATAAGCCCGGTGCGTCCTCTATGTTCTGATGAGGTTCTTTGCCGGGACAGCGTAGAACTCAACCGTATCGGAGAAAGGTTCTTTGCTTGGTACTTGCGGCCTCACTTCGAATCTTTCTGGCTGTCTCGCCCTGCTGAGAAGCGCATCAACAGAACTGGTGATCAAAATACCTAGCCCAAAAGCACCCAGCGCATATATCAAATTTCTCGAGATGCCAAAGAACCACTTTCTTTCGCCACGGCGTGGTTTTAATTGATCCACTATCTTCGGATATATCTCAGACATTGGACGGAACCGTTCTGCAAATCGTATCCGATCGATTACGGCTTCCATCTGCCCCAATTCGTTGCGGCATTTTTCACAGATTGCAAGGTGCTCGTGCATTTGTATCTCAAGCTCAGGAGCCAGCTCCTCAAGAAGATAATCAATTATGCTGCCACTAATATCAGAACATTTCATCCTACACCCCTTTGTTAATGTGTCGAAGGACAATAATCCCCAATACCCACGCAAGGAATAACATTTTCATTCCTTGATCATGGTCCTCAGTTTTTTTAGACCATTGTGCATTCTTGATTTTACTGTGCCTACAGGACAGCACAATACCTCGGCGATATCCTCGTAGGTCATTTGTTCATAGAACTTCAATATCACAACGATCCGTTGGTACTCGGGTAATTCATCCAGAAATTTCCTGACTCTTAACTCTTTCACGAAATCATAACCAGTATCACTCATGACTGATTGCAGTTGCCGTTCATAACACTTCAAATCTGTCTTCCTTTTTCTAAAGAAACTATAGCAGGCATTTGTCGCTACCCGGTACAACCAAGCCTTCAGATTTCCCTGTTCCCTGAGATCTGAATTAGCCAGCTTCGTGAACGTCTGAACGAGTATATCCTCAGCATGGTACCAATCGCCAAGCAAGCGAATGCAGTAGTTGAAAATTCCCGGGCTCAATCGCCGGTACAGAACCTCGAAAGCCTTGTCATCACCTTGCTTGAATCTTGCGTACAAATCAAACAGATCTGCACCCGAGTATTCGATCACTCCTCCTGATATTTCAGTATTAAATCAGCAAGTTCATTGTTTGCTGGATTTTTCGCCAAGGAGGCAGCCAGTATTGATATCGCTTTTTCTTTCATACCACTTTCATAATACATCCTCGCCACTTCCTTTATCAACTTTATGTCTCCAACTTTAACACGAAGCAAAGTATCAACCATTCTATCTGCAACTTCGTCCTGGCCCATCTTCAAATATATCTTTGCCTCATTGTAATAGGATACTGGTTCTTCGGCGAAACGACGCGCAAACCTCAAGGCCTTGATCGCTTGTTGATATTCTCCCGAATCTTCCAATGCAGCGGCCAGTCTGAAGGCTATTGCTGCGTAATTAATGACCATATTTTGCAGGTTAATGTTAACTGAATCGACCGGTCTGGATGAAAGTCGGTCAAATTTGAACTCCTCAAACAGCAGTCTTCTACTTCGGACGATATCAATACCAGGTTCACCGATTTCATAGACCAAACCGGAAAGCCTTAGCGGATAGCCGTACTGCTCTGGTCTGAACACTGTTGTTGAGAATACAACCGGGTTGGTTTCCTGTCTGAGGAGTATCTGTATTAGCTGATCAGAGATGGTAACCAATCCATCAGCATCCTTTTTGTGCTGGATTTTATCCATCTCCTCGTTAGATATGGTCAATGGCAACCCCATCTGCATCAGATACCGAGCATAGTCCTTCAGATTCAAAAGACTTCGGTTCACGATAATCACATCCTGCCGCACGCCTCTTGCCTGCAGATACCAGGCCGGGTACGTATCATAGTCGCCATTTGTGATAAGGATGGCATTTTGAGGTGCAGAGTTTAGCATGTTCTCGTTGAATTCAAGCAGAACATCGAAATCATTATCATCACGGAGATGGAGTTTCACTTCCCTCTCCCACGTGTCATTAACCTTCTTGTAAGCCTCCTGGCCGCTCCATACCGCCGAGAACAGCTTAGGCCAACTGTAATCTCGATACAGCATGACAAAATCAGCAGCAACTTCATGGCCTGCATCGTAAGCCGACCAGCCTTCCTGGTTATGCGGGCCGCCATCCTGATTTGTAGAATTGAAATCCAGCTTTAAAATCTGAGCATGTCCAACCGAAATGCCCATCACCAAAAACACT
>JBFEPB010000174.1:0-4291 GCA_041550295.1 bacterium
CGATGCACTCGAGATCACAGCCAAGAGTTCTGGCAACTGGGTAATCGAAGATGCAATTTTGAAGGCGCGTTCTTCTATCAAGGGCGGTGAGAACATAGCAGATCCGCTGACAAAGACATCGGTATTCCCACCCATGGTCACCCAGATGATCGCCATAGGAGAAGCTTCTGGTGGTCTTGATGAAATGCTGGCAAAGGTTGCTGATTTCTATGATGCTGAGGTAGACCAGGCAGTTGAGAACCTTACGAGTGCTCTCGAACCGGTGATCATGGTTGTCCTGGGCGGCGTGGTCGGGTTCATTGTTATCTCGATGTACCTGCCGATCTTCCAACTTGCTGGAACGATAACCGAGTAAGCCTGTAGTTGGTACATCGGCTTCGTATTTGTCAGGCGCGTTGATTTTCTCGCGATGCCGGCATTGAGATGAGTAGATGAGATATCCAGCCAAACTCAGCCGTATTTCCGGGCTGATAATATTCCATCCATTCATAATTGCATTCATTATGCTGACCTCATATCCACCGCTGTACCAAGAACCAAATCCGGCATGGTTTCTGATCGTAGTTTCAATAATCCTCACCATATCATTCTTCCTTTTACGCCGGATAATTGCAGAGACGGCACTGCTCTATATCATATTTTTCACGGATATTCCTCTGATCGGTGCTATCATTCACTATACCGGTGGTTTCGAGAGTTTGTTCCCTCTACTGTACGCGATACTCATCCTCGCGAGCTCCATATATCTATTCAGGCGCGGTGCCTATATTGTATCCCTCGCGGCTACCGTTTTCTTCCTGGTCCTAGTACTCAGCGAGAGCCGTGGCATAGAAGGATACACGACGTCCATGGTCATGTATCGTTTCTATGTTTTTGCGCTTGTTTTTCTATTAACCGGCATCTTGAGCGGCGGTCTTTCAGAGAGCTACCAGCGCAGGATCGAGGAAGCAACGCGTTTGCGTCTGACGACCGAGGATATAATCAAGAACCTGCCCTCAGGTGTGATAACCGTGGATAGCAAGGGCGACATACTGTATACGAATATCCATGATAGCAGGCTACGGGCCACGGTTCACCTCCACGTAGCGAGGTTTCTCAAAGACCGCCGCACCTCGAATGCATTTGAGCTGAAGTTCGGCAATCGGTATTATGCGGCATCTTGCGCGCGCATATTCAATGGCAGGGCTGGTCTAGCGATACTTCAGGATATGACCGAGATCCGTAAGCTGCAGGAAGATTCAAGAATTGCCAGTCAAACAAAATTGCTTGCCGAACTGGGTGGTTCGCTTGCCCATGAGATCCGGAATCCGCTTTCGTCGATACGGGGATCGCTTGAGGTCATCAGGGACAGTAAACGCCGTAAGGATACGATACCTTTCGTCCACATTGCGTTGAAGGAAACTAAGAGGCTGAATGAAATCGTGACCGATTTTCTTAATTTCTCTCAGTTCACACCAAAGAACCAAAACCGTGTCCGGATAAGTGACGTGCTCAGCGAAGCGATCGTCGACAGCACGGTGCGGTCCAATGATAGAAACATACTCATAAAGAGAAAAGGTGAAGATTTCTTTGTCTTTGCCGACCTCGACAAATTGAAATCCGGTTTCACCAATATAATAAACAATGCCTACGAAGCAAGTCAACCGAATGATGTGATAGAGATTAATTCCTATCAGAACACCAGGTTCGGCGTTATCGAGATTCTCGATCATGGCGCAGGACTGAAAAAAGAGCATCTCGAAAGGGTCTTCGAACCCTTCTTCACAACCAAAAGAGGCGGTACCGGGCTTGGTCTGGCGATCGCCAAGAATATAATTGAAGCACACGGGGGCAGCATATCGGTGAAAAGCAAGGTTAATGACGGAACCGTATTCTCGATTCGACTGCCTCTTGCCTGACGCCTGTGTCCACCAGCATGTAACCCGAAAAAGGGTACTAGCATTATTGATTTGTAGGTCGTTTTGGGTATAATAGAAAAGATGCTGAATTTAAGCATGGTACTGGAGTATGACGGCACGCGCTTCTTCGGGTGGCAGTACCAGCCTGCCAAGCGAACGGTGCAAGGGGAGCTACAGACCGCATTAAAGAAGATTACCAGCGAGAACATCAAGCTGATCGGAGCCGGTCGGACCGATCAAGGAGTTCATGCTCTGGGGCAGGTTGCGAATTTTCACACCGAATCACAAATACCGTTGCATTCGCTAAAAAAAGGCATCAACTCTCTGGTCGGAGACGACCTGCATGTCAGGGAGATGGCTGTTGTGCCCGATGATTTTCACAGCCGGTACTGGGCTAAGAGCAAGGTCTATGAATATTACATCACGCTTGAACCATCCCCCTTCCGGTTGCGCTATAGCTGGTACCTGAAGGGTATACCGGATGTCGAGACCATGCAGAAGACGGTTCCGCTTCTTGCCGGTAAGAGGGATTTCGGGAATTTTTCAGTCCATAATGGGGGTGATAATACCGTGTGCAGTGTGCAGGAAATATCAATAATGCACGAAAATGCACAGATCATTATCAGGATAGAAGGTGATAGGTTTCTGCGCAAGATGGTGCGTGGCATAGTCGGGTTCATGGTTGATATTGGTCGGGGCAGGTTCGGGTTGCCCGATGTCCCGCGTTTCTTCAACGGTTCCAGGGGCGAATTGAATTTCGCTCCGCCTCAGGGACTGTTCCTGACTTCAGTCAGGTACTGATGGACCGATGATTTTGTGAGGTGAGGGATTGAAGGTCGAGAGGAGCATATGAGACGCAGTGACTACTTACTCATCCTGCTTGGCATTGTCATAGGATTGGTTGCGGTTTACGTCTACGGTGCACTTAGACCACGGCCCGGAAATTACTACTATGAGGGTACGCGTTTGGCGAGTTTGAATGATGAAATATCAGAGCAGCGTTCAAACGCGATCGTGGTCGCTGCGCAGAGGGTAAGTCCCTCTGTCGTTTCGATAACTGTGGTGCAGACCAAGATGGTATCTACATCGCCATTCCGCTCGCCCTTTGCCGATGATTTCTTCTTCCGGGACTTCTTCGGGGATTTCTTTCCGGAGCGGTACTATCGCCAGCAGATCAGAAGTCTTGGTACGGGACTGGTCATTTCTCCAGACGGCTATGTAGTGACTAATGAGCACGTGATAGCCAATGCGACACGCATTCATGTTACCCTACCTGATGGCCGGCAGTATGAGGGCAGTTTGGTGGCATCCGAAATCACCCACGATCTTGCCCTGCTCAAGATCAGTGCCACCGATCTTCCTTATGCCGAACTAGGTGATTCCGACGCGCTGATGATCGGTGAATGGGTCGTGGCTTTTGGCAATCCATTCGGTTTCCTCCTTGAAGATACGAGGCCGACCGTCACGGTCGGCGTGGTCTCGGCCCTTAATCGCTCAATAAAATCGACACAGGAGGACCGAGTGTACAAGAATATGATTCAGACCGATGCCGCGATAAATCCAGGTAATTCAGGTGGGCCTCTAGTTAATGTACTTGGTGAAGTCATTGGTTTGAATACGGCGATCTTTACTTCGGGCGGAGGTTCTGAGGGGATTGGTTTTGCCCGTCCGATTAACGCCGTCAAGAAATTCATCAATGAAGCACGTCAGCATGGTCGAATCAGGATTCCATGGATCGGATTATGGCTGACCGAGGTCGATATCGACAGCAGCGCGGCAACACGTAGTGCAAACCGTAGCGTAGTTGTCAGTGCGGTCGATGCCAACAGCACCGCGGCAAAAGCGGGGATCGAGGATGGCGATCGAATTGTGAAAATAGATGGACGGCCCATCTTGGGGATTGCCGATTGGAACAGATTCGTCTCGAATGTATATGTTGGCGACAAACTCTCTTTCTTGTTGCTACGCGATCGTGACACCTTGCGGGCAGATTTCACTGTTGAAGAATTTCGTGAAGCAGATCTCCTGAAATCCAGGGTGGTTGTTCATGGTATACACGTTCAAGACATCGACCGTGAACTTGTACGCAAATACGGTTTGGCTTACAATGAGGGTGTTGTTGTTACGAAGGTCGAACCTAACAGCCAGGGAGCCCGCTTGGGTATCAGCCCCGGTGATATTATCCTGATGGTTGGAAATGTGCGCGTCCGAAGCAAACTGGATTTTCAGAAGGCGACGATTTACCAGCGCGACATGAGTATATTGATTGGCCGTAATGGTCGTATTATCCAACTTTATGTGGGAATATGATAAAACGTTATCAGACAAAAAGGCTCTCTGAGATATTGAGCCAGGAATACAAGTTCCAGGTGTGGCTTGACGTTGAAAGGGTC
>JBFEPB010000175.1:0-4284 GCA_041550295.1 bacterium
ATAACTGATATTTCCTGGCTGTCAAGACATTATTGTGGGCAGATGTTCAGATTGACGGCCGGGTATAATTCACTATAATTTCTCGTGAAGGCAATCGTTCTGGAAAGACAGGGACCGCTCGAGGAGCATCCACTGCAAGTGAAGGATATCCCCTGTCCAGAACCAGGACCGGGGGAAGTGCGCATAAAAGTCAGTGTATGCGGCGTCTGCCGAACTGACCTCCACGTCGTTGAAGGAGACCTGCCAGCCCACAAAATGCCTTTGATCCCGGGCCATCAGATCGTGGGCGTGATCGAAAAAGTTGGCGAGGGTGTTGACAGCTGGCATGGTGGTGAGAGGGTTGGTGTTCCCTGGCTTTACCGAACGTGCGGCAAATGCAAGTATTGTCTGCGTGGGCAGGAGAATCTGTGTGAGCGTGCTTCTTTTACCGGCTATGATGCGGATGGCGGCTTTGCCGAGTATACTGTAGCTCACGAGGATTTTGTCTACCTTCTCCCTGATAACTACAATGACACTGAGGTTGCCCCCCTGTTGTGCGCCGGTGTGATAGGTTACCAGGCATTGCAGGCTTCAGGATTGCAAAAAGGGGGGAAACTCGGACTATTTGGCTTCGGATCTTCAGCTCATATCGTCATCCAGGTTGCAGTGCGTCAAGGGCTTGAAGTCTACGTTGTATCGAGAACGGACAAAGAGTTGCATCTGGCTAAGGAGTTGGGTGCCGAGTGGGTGGGACGCATCGACGATGAAATGGGTGTTCTGTTGGATGCTGGTATCGTGTTCGCTCCAAGTGGAGAGCTGCTCGTTGAGGCGCTCAAGAAACTTGATAAAGGCGGGCGGATGGTATCAGCGGGCATATACACTACGCCATTGCCCGGTTTCGACTACTCGCTCATCTACCCGGAAAAGTGCTTGACATCCATTGCCCACACGACGCGTAAGAATGTACGGGCTTTCTTGGATGTTGCGGCTGAATTCAAGATAAAAACGCAGGTCAACTTATTCAGATTAGATGATGCTAATAAGGCACTACTGGCAATTAAGAATTCACGCGTTTCAGGTTCGACGGTTTTGAAGATCGGTTAGACAGTAGAATACCTCATTTCATTATTTTCCCTTTTTGCTACTGACGGGAATCATTCCTTGATCCCGGTGCGTGCATAGGATTCCATGATCTGTTTTTGCACGAAGAAGTACATTATGATAAGTGGCGCGGTGGTGAATGACGATGCTGCGCACAGTAATGGATAATTGGTTGATTCGGCCTGGGAAAAGTATGCGAGCCCGGTTTGTATGGTCCGCATAGCATCTGAGTGTGTTACTATCAATGGCCACAAGAAGGCGTTCCAATTTGATACGATCTGAAATATGCCGACCGTGACGAGAACCGCCTTGGACAGTGGTAGGACGATGCGCCACAGGATCTGCAGATGGTTCAATCCGTCGATCTTTGCCGCATCAAAGAGTTCTCCAGGTAATATCCTGAAATGCTGCCGTAGTAGAAAGATCGCAAAGACGTTAGCACTCCAGGGGATGATCAGCGCCAGAAATGTGTCGATCCAGCCGAACCGGCTTAATATCACATATGATGGTGCGAGGTATACCGGCACTGGTATCATCATGATCGCCAGAAACAGAGTGAACAGGAAGTCGCGTCCCCAGAATTTCAGCCGTGCAAAGGCATAGGCGGCAAGGGTCGAGGTAATGAAAACGAGAGCGGTCGTTCCGACCGTCATCACAACGGTGTTCAGGAAATATCTGGAGAAATTAACCTGCCTGAACGCTTCAAGATAGTTGCTGAGCATCAGTACTGTCGGGAGTATCGTAGGCGGAAAACGCAGTGCTTCCATCTGAGTCTTAAGCGAGGTGGATACCATCCAGAAAAAAGGCAGCAACATCCAGAACGCACCGAAGACGAGCAATATATGGATGCTGAATTTTCTATTCATAGTGCACCCGTTTTTCGATGAATCTCTTCTGGAATTGGGTCAGCACAAAAATGATGATAAAGATCACAAACGCGATGGCGTTTGCGTAGCCCAGGTTCCATAACTTGAATGCCTGCTCGTAGAGATAGAAGACGACAAGCTTGGTCGTGCCCAGGGGGCCACCTGGAGGTTGGGTCATGACATAAACCGGGGTGAATGTGTTGAACGCAAAGATCGATTGGGTAATAATCAAATAGAAAATCGTGGGCGAGATGAGTGGCAGCGTGACATGACGAAAAGTCTTCCAAGCGCCTGCGCCGTCGATCCTGGCCGCTTCATAGTATTGTTCTGGAACATTCTGCAGGCCTGCCAGCGCAATGATCAAACAGTATCCGATATTGTGCCAGACCGCCATTATTATCAGTGCGCAGAGCGCGATCGACGGACCGGCGAAAAAGCCGGAAGAAACTACATTGAACGGTCCGAGCAGGATCTCGAAGATGCCTCTCGGATCATTCAACCACTTCAGTCCTTCGATCCCGATAAGTGAGAGCATGGCGTTAAGTATGCCGCGGTCAGGATTGAAAATCCACTTCCAGACAACCGATACGGCCACGATCGATGTCACGACTGGCAAGTAATATATCGTGCGGTAGATGCCGCGGCCAGAGATCCTCTGATTCAGCAGTTGAGCAAAAAACAGTGATAATACGATGGTCAACGGCACAACGAATATCACGTACCAAAAGGTGTTGCCGAGCGACTGGTAGAATGTGCCATCGGCAAGCAGCCGGTCGAAATTCTTGAGACCTACTACGCCTAGAGGTCCAGCCATACCCCATTTGAAAAAGCTCATACGTATTGCCTGGAGAATTGGGTAGAAACGGAAGATCATGATTATGACGAGTGCCGGTAGGATCAGGAGATAGCCGCTGAGATCCTTCCTGTGGCTCATGGGCAATTCTAATCAGGCGCATGTTGGTGTCAAGAATCCCGGTTCTATGATTACAGAGATACAAGAATAGATGACGGCGATTGTCTGAGTTATGCACAGAGCCTGAAGCGGTTAGCGCTAAGCGTCAAGCCTGAAGCAAATGATTGACTTACAGGAATTTATGACTATAATTTAGTTTAGTGAAAAAGGTAATGGTAGAATCAGACATCAGGAGGGCGCTGGTTCGCATTGTACACGAAATCATTGAACACAACAAAGGCATAAAAAACTTAGCACTCATCGGAATCAAGCGGCGCGGTGACTTCATAGCCCGCCGGATCGCTGATAAGATAAAAGCGAGCGAGGGCCTTAACGTGCCACTCGGTGCGGTGGATATAACGCTTTACCGGGACGATCTACAACTGGTCTCTGAGGCGCCGATCATCGAAGGCACCGACATAAATTTTGATATCAACAAGAAAACAATCGTCCTGGTTGACGATGTGCTCTATACGGGGCGAACGATCCGGGCGGCGATTGAGGAAATACTGGATTTCGGCAGGCCCAAGGCGATCCAGTTGGCTGTGCTGATCGACCGCGGGCATAGGGAATTGCCGATCCAGGCCGATTATGTCGGTAAAAAGGTTCCGGCCGCGCGTAACGAGATCGTTGATGTTCATATCAAGGAAATGGATGGTGAGGACTGTGTTTTGATTCACTATGAGAAGGAACGTGAGTCAAAAACAGCAAAGGCAACGAATCGCCGCTCACGGATCAAGTTGCAGCGAACACCCAAGCAAAAGGTCAAACAATTGACGATTGAGGGCTCAAAGGACGATGAATCCTAAGAAAGACCTCATCGGAATTGAAGGTCTGACCACAGAGGAGATAAATCAGTATCTTGATCTGGCTGACAACTTTCTCGAAGTTCTGGCGCGCCCCATTCCGATCGTGCCCTCGCTGCGTGGTAAGACGATCCTGACCCTTTTCTTTGAGGCGTCGACCCGCACACAGATCTCTTTCAGCATTGCGGCCAAACGTTTATCAGCGGATGTCGTGAATTTTTCTCAGGCTACGTCGAGTGTGAAAAAAGGCGAGAGCCTGTTGGATACGGCACGAAACATAGAGGCGATGAAGGTTGACGGCGTAGTTGTCAGGCACTCGGCTCCTGGCGCGGCGCAATTCCTGGGGCAGCGCATTGACGCTTTCGTCGTTAACGCGGGTGATGGTACCCATGAACACCCTACCCAAGGGTTGTTGGACATCATGACGATGCGCCGGCATTTCGGCGATCTGAGGAAACTTAAAGTTCTGATCATCGGTGACATAAGTCACTCACGCGTCGCTAGGTCGAATATCTATGGCTTGAAGACACTGGGCGCGCATGTCGTCATCTGCGCGCCGCCGACCCTGATCCCGGTTGAA
>JBFEPB010000176.1:0-4273 GCA_041550295.1 bacterium
CGATCAGTTTTTTGATTGCTTCGGAAGTCTTTCCTTTGGCACGCGCTTCAAGATAACGGCCGAATGTCAGGAACGAAGCGAGCATCAACGCCGCTTCATAGAAGAGAAAATCATGCGATAGGAGGATACCAAACGTTCCCAGGAGGCTGGAAATGTATGCCACACCAATACCCATCGAGTACATTACGTCCATGTTCAGATTTCGATTCCGTAGAGCACGGTATGCGGCCTTGAATATCGGGGTGCTGACATAGAAGAATGGGGGAGTCGATGCGACGAGCATGAAGTAGGTCATTGGAAAGGGAAGATGTATATTCAGATACATCATCGCCATCAGCGGCAGGCCAACGGCAAATCCTACTATGAAGCGGTTTCTCTTCTGAACAAGTTCCTTTTGCCGGGCTCGCTGCTCCAACTCGGCAGTCTCTTCACCTTCAAGACCGAGATATTGATAGCCTGCGTCCTCGATCGCCTTTTTCAGATCAGGGATGCCGGTCATACTTGGATTAAACGCAATATATGCCTTCTCCGCGCCGAGGTTGACATTAACCCTCTTCGTGCCGGCGTTCTTTTTCAAAGCGTTCTCGATCGTCACGACGCAGGTTGCACAGGTCATTCCGCCGATCTTGATGACCGCATTCTCGGTACGTACTCCATAACCGGCCTCAGTTATCGCCTTTTCCATCTCAGGTATGCTGATTTCCTCGTTATCGTATTCGACAGTTGCGGTCTCTGTGCCAAGGTTGACCTCAACCCGCTTGACACCATGGTGTTTCTTGAGCGCGCTCTCTACTGTCTGCACGCAGGTCGCGCAGGTCATTCCTGATATCTTGAAGCGAATTTCTTGTATCATGATTCAGTGGTCGAGATTTCCTTGCAGAGCCGTTTCATGGCAGGATTATGATACTGTCAACGAACAACTCATATTCCTCATCTTCATTCAGGTCATGGACGACTACCTTCTCGACCGTGTTCAAACCCTTTATTTCAAGAATTTCCGATTCATAGAGTATTTTCACTGCCGATGACTTTAGTTTATCTCCAGGGTCACCAGTTGGTAACTGCTTGTTCTTTGTGGCAAATATCACCCGCGGTGTGTATCTGGTCAATTCATGAGCTGTCTTCATCGAGCGTTCGCCCGTGTCCATCACCATGGTCCTTCGGTCGGTGAATTCATTTAGATCAGTGATTTGTCTGTATAGTCCCTTGTTCATGAATTTTTCTGTTCCGGCAATTTCTCTCCTGTCTTTCTGCACATCTTCTTTTCCCGGCTGTGGTTTTTGCCTCTCCTGATATTTCTTGATTGCATCCTTTAATGCATCCGCTGCCAGATTTGAACAGTGCATCTTGATCGGCGGTAGCCCGTCGAGCTCCTTGGCAACATCCTGCCTGGTTATCTGGAGCGCTTCCTCAAGGGTTTTGCCCCTGGCCAGTTCGGTTATCATGCTTGCCGTTGCGATCGCTGACCCGCAGCCGAACGTCTTGAACTTTATATCCTCGATGCGGTCGTTCTTGACCTTCACATAGAATTCCATAAGATCGCCGCAAACTGGATTTCCAACCCTCCCGACAGAAACGTCTTCGCCTTCGAGAGTGCCCACGTTCCGTGGATTTTTGAAATGATCGAGGACCTTTTCACTGTACTGTGTTGATTTCATTATTTCATCTCCTCCTTGTATAGAGGTGATAACTTTCGTAGGCGCTTCACAATATCCGGCAGAACCCCGAGAATGGTATCCACATCGCCTTCCTTATTATACCTGCCGAAGGTTATTTCTAATGACCCGTGAGCTTCTTCGTGGAGCAGGCCCAGGGCAATGAGCGTGTGCGATGGTTCCAGGGTCTTAGAACTGCATGCCGATCCCGTGGAAACCGAGATATCCTTTTCTTTGAATGATAGAAGCAGGGATTCTCCCTCAATTCCATCGAACCTCAGGTGCACATTGTTCGGTAATCTCTCTTGCGGGTGTCCGTTGAGGTAGCATCTTGGCACCCTCTCCAGAACACCTTTGATGAGCCGGTCACGGTACTCACTGAACCGCCGTGTTTCTTCCGTCATATCCTGTTCCATGATCTCGACAGCTTTTGCCATACCGGCAATGGCCGGGACGTTCTCGGTACCGGAACGCAGCCCGCGTTCCTGCCCGCCACCGATGATCAGAGGGTTGACACGGATGCCCTTTCTCACGTACATGATTCCGAGTCCTTTTGGTCCGTAGATGTCGTTAGAGGACATCGATAGTAGATCGATATTGTCCGTTTCAACATTGACGGGGAGCAATCCCTCGGCTGCGACGATGTCGCTGTGAAACACGACATCTTTTTCCCTGCAGAATTTGCCTATTTCAGCGATTGGCTGAATAGTTCCTATTTCATTGCTTGCGTAGCCAACCGATACCAGTATCGTTTTCTCGTCGACGCGCTCAGCCAGTTTTTCTAAAGAAACACGGCCGAACTGATTGACAGGTATCTTGGAAACGACAAATCCGTTTCGCTCAAGATATTTCGCAATGTTGTGGATGGATATGTGCTCTATTTCCGAGATTATTACATGATTCCCTTTGTTTTTATTACGCAGCGCATAGCCGATCAGTGCTTGATTGTTCGATTCTGTAGCGCCCGAGGTGAAGATAATTTCTTCCGGGATAGCACCGATGTAGCGGGCAATCTTTTCGCGTGACCTTTCCAGCACTTCAGTAGCAGTATCGCCGACAGAGTGCAGGGAAGAGGGGTTGCCGAATTTGTCGTAAAAATAGGGTGTCATGGTATCGATCACGCGTGGGTCGACCGGCTTTGAAGATTGATAATCAAGATAGATGCTCATTTACTCTCGATACTCCTCTTAGAACCACATAGTAGCCGAGGCGTCCAGAGCGAGATCGTTGAGGGTCCCGGCACCAACGATCTTCAATCCCTTTATCAATTCGACTTTACCCCAGCCGAGCATCTTTTTGGATGCCTCGCATACGTATATCTCGATGCCCATATCCATTGTCTTCTGTATCATTTCGAGCAGGGAGGGGAATTCACCAATTTTGATCTTTGCAGCATTTTCATGCTTTAGCACCCTGAGTCCCTGCCCCAGATAGTAAACCATTGCCCGGATGTCCATCGCTTTTGCCGTTTGCGCAAGCACGAGCGGTGAATATTGGCGTTCAGGATCGTCGCTCGTCTGAACATACAGGATCGAATCTTGAGTGTTCATCTTGCCTCCTATTTCGTCTTCTTGATCAAAAACCGCAGTGAATCGCCCTTTTTCTCAAGAAGGACTATTTCGTGACCGGTGCGCTTCGCAAACCTCTGTATGTCTTCTTCAGCCGCTGGGTCGTCTGCCAGTACCTCAAGCACCTCGCCAACCTCAATAGTGTCGATCCCTTCTCTTGTCTGCAACAGTGGCTGCGGGCAGTACAGTCCGATGCAGTCGAGGGTTTTTGCGGGTCCATTTCCTTTTTCCATTTTCTTATCCGCTCGGTTTCTCATCTCAGAAGAGCGGCGAAAAACGCTGCTCTGCCCAGTAGTCCTCTTTTATGAGATCAAGTTGTTTCGTTATTGCCTTCAGATGCGTCTCTTCCCATTTCTGGAGTTGACCGTACAGTGCTCTGGCATCTGGATCATCGCTTTGTTCTTTCATCCGCCGATAGAAGTCTATCGAATTACTTTCCAATAGAGCACCGATACTCAGAGCCGTTACCTCAAAGTGCTTGTCCTTGATACGTTCCTTCAATTCCTTCGTGAATATTGGATTTTCTCCCTCAAAAGTCGAAATGTCACCCAGATCGATGTTCTGCCATTGACTTTCGTCGAGCAGCGACTTATATTGCCGCTGCAGGGCATTGTAATGTTTCAATTCGTCATCGGCAAGCATTTGAAATGTCTTTTTGCCTTTATTATCATCGGTTTTCTCCACGGCCAACCTGTAGAATTGGATACCGTTCAATTCGGTCTGAAGAGCGGTCCTGAGACCCTGCATTGCTTTCGTGGTATCCATATGCTCCTCCTTTCGAAACACCTCCATAAATTAGACACTTTAAAGATGCGAAGATTTACTGACAGACACCTGGAATCTTTGCTCACGGCACAGCAACCTGTCCATCGATCGAGGAGGTAAAGTTGTCATATCTGTCAGCTGCCCGTCGCAGGTATTCGTCATTGATTTCGCGTGCCGCATATGCCTGCGCGAACCTTTCTACTTCCTTCTTTATCGCCTGTAAATGCCTTGTTCTGCGTTCGTCGTCAAGCGCAATCTCTCCCTGCAGTTTCTGATTCCCTTCGA
>JBFEPB010000177.1:0-4270 GCA_041550295.1 bacterium
AACGTTGGATACAGACACTTTCTCGCTGCCCGAGGTGAGACTCGAGGCCGTAATGGAAAAGTTGTTTCTCATGCCATTCAGCTCCAAACAAAGGTTGATAGTAGTAAAAGATCTGGAAGAAGTATTGAAAGACGAACTCAATGAGTTCGCCGAGGCGGTGTCCGGAAACAGATCGGGCAATTGCCTGGTACTTATCTACCGACTAGCAAGGGATTCTAAATCGAAAAGGCGAAAATTGAAGGAACTTCATGAAATTTTTCCGAATGCCGAGGATGTGTTTCTCACTGCCGATAATAGAACGGTCAAGCGCTGGATTCAAAACAGAGTCAGGCGGGATGGATTGAAGCTCAGTGATTCCTTGGTCGAATATCTGGAAAAGGAATTCAGCAATGATGTGACCGGGCTCAAGAATGAACTCAACAAGATTGATAATTATCTTTACGAAGCGGGTAACATTAACCGCGATGGCATGAGGGATCTGGCAAAGGGTCTCTGCGACCTCACTAAATATCAGATGGTCAAGGCCTTGATGAACGGGAGATCTGATGCACTGCAGATCTATGAGGAACTGGAACCCAGCCTGCCGTCAAATGCGATTCTGGTCGACGCCCTGACCAGGGGCATTATATATCGGGCGTGCGGGAAGGATGGGGTGGCACATACAAACCGGTCAACACTTGTAGAAGTCGTAGAACAATTAGTCGCAATCGATAGGGGGATTAAGACAAGCTCCATTTTTCCACGGCTCTCAATGGAGCTTTTTATCCTGCGCAATGCAGGTGCTTTTAAGAATGGAGTATTTTATGGAAGATAAGATGTCTCTTTTGAAGAGACTGCAGGCACAGCGCGGCGACATTATGAGCAAGCTGAACCGCATCGAGCAAAAAAGATCCTCGGTAAGCGCTGAAGTATATGATAAGGTGAAAAAAGAGTATGCGGACAAGCTGAAAGGGATCGAAGAGCAGCTGAGGAGTAACATAGATGTTCTGACTGAAGAGATACAACGACTGAAGGCACAGGAGGAAGAGATAATCCAGAAGATGAAGGAAGCGAAGTTCAGAATGGAAGAGATGGAACTGCGCTATTCAATCGGTGAATATGACGAAAGTTCATTCAAGAAGGCAAAGGCGGAAGATGATCTGTCGATGAAGCAATATGATGATGAGCTGAAAAGAATACGTGATAGTATTGAATATTACAGCGCTTTCACGGAGGGCAAAGAACCAGAGCCTGTTGCTCCTGCGCCGAGCAAGAAACCGGTCGAGGAAGAGTCGAAACTGACGATCGATGAGCATATTTTAGAGGAGAAACTCCCAGAAGAAGAAGTAGCCCTTGAAGAATTATTATCTGAAGAGGAAGCGGTGAGTCCTGAGGCAACTACCGGTAGTGTTCAGAAAGGGGGCGCCGAGGAGGAAAAAGGCGTTGCATGCCCGAAGTGCAATCATATCAACACTCCTGACTCTTGGTACTGTGAGAAATGCGGGGCCGAGATTCTTGGTGCATCTGGGTCGTAGATAGAATTGCCCTCATAGAATAAAATGCAGCTTGACCATAGTAAGATAGAGAGGAAATGGCAGGAATACTGGAAGGAGAAAGGTCTATTCAGAACTGCCGATAAGCCAAAAAGAAAATTCTACAATCTGGTCATGTTCGCTTACCCGTCTGGCGATATTCATATGGGCCACTGCAAGAACTACGTGATCGGTGACGTCTACGCCCGCTATCTGATGAGAAAAGGATACAATGTGTTGCATCCTTTTGGATGGGACGCTTTCGGATTGCCGGCTGAGAATCAGGCGATAAAGATGGGTGTTCATCCTGAGACCTGGACATTGGACAATATCCGTACGTCTGATGAATCTCTCAAGTTGTTAGGGATAAGCTATGATTGGGATAGGGAAATAATAACATGTCTACCCGACTACTACAAGTGGACGCAGTGGATGTTTCTTCTTCTGTACGAGAGAAGACTAGCCTACAAAAAAGAGGCCTACGTGAACTGGTGTCCTGGTTGTCAGACCGTGCTCGCCAATGAGCAGGTCATTGACGGCATTTGTTACCGGTCAAATTGTCGGGCATTCATCGAAAAACGAAAGCTCAATCAATGGTTTTTCAGAATTACGGAATATGCGGATAGATTGATTGAGGGGTTGGACCGTTTGGATCATTGGTCTGAGAACGTGAAGACCATGCAGCGTAATTGGATCGGGAAGAGCGTAGGATGCAACATTGTATTCACTGTCCTCGATCATGATATCCGTTTGGAGGTATTCACCACCAGGCCGGACACGATCTATGGTGTAACATTCATGTCGATTGCTCCTGAACATCCTGCTGTGGATGCGCTGATCAAAGGTACCTCGTTTGAACCCGCCGTGCGTCGTTATGTAAAGGATGCCATGAAAAGAACAGAGCGCGAACGGGTCGAGAAAACAAAGGACGGAGTCGACACGGGATGCTATGCAGTCAATCCGATAAACGGAGACAAAGTGCCAATTTTCGTTGCCGATTACGTGTTGCCTGAATACGGCAGCGGTGTTGTCATGGGCGTGCCTGCGCATGATGGGCGTGATTTTCAATTTGCCGGGCAGTACGGACTGCCGATCCGTGTGGTCATAAATCCGCCTGGAGCTCAATTGGATGCCGGATCAATGAATGAAGCCTACGAGGAACCGGGGGTAATGGTCGACTCTGGTCAGTTCTCCGGACTGGACAGTGTTTCAGGTGCAGAAGCAGTCACAAGACAGTTGGCAGAGAGGGGGCTTGGTGGACCGAGTGTGAATTACCGTTTGAAAGATTGGCTCATTTCGCGCCAACGCTACTGGGGGGCACCGATTCCAATTATATATTGCGAAAATTGCGGTATGGTACCTGTACCGGCAGCAGACCTGCCCGTCCTGCTACCAGAGAACATAACTGATTTCGTGCCTAAGGGCAGATCGCCCCTCGCTGCAGTCGATAGCTTCATCAATACGGTTTGTCCGAATTGCGGCGAGAAGGCGAAGCGCGATCCGGATACGATGGATACTTTCGTATGTTCGTCGTGGTACTTCATGCGGTATCTGGATCCACACAATGACCGAGAATTTTGTGCAAGAGAAAAAGCAGATCAATGGTTGCCCATTGACCAGTATATCGGCGGGGGAAGTGAGCATGCCACCGGACACCTGATATATTTCCGTTTCTTTACCAAGGTGCTGCACGACGCGGGATATCTATCTCTCGATGAACCGGCGGTCGATCTCTTCAACCTGGGAATGGTGTTGAAGAACGGTGAGGTCATGTCCAAATCAAAGGGCAACGCGGTGCCAGTCCGTAATTTCATAGACAAACACGGTGCTGATGTGGCGCGTCTCACAATACTCTTTGCCGCACCACCGGAGAGAGAGATGGAATGGAGTGATGAGGGGGTGACCGGCGCCGAGCGCTTTGTACAGCGCATGTACCGTCTGGTTAGCGAGAATCAGTGCGTGATAAATGGGGAGAGGCCGGACCAGATATCGGGCGAGAACGAGGATCTGTACATAAAGATTAACCAAACTATTGCCAAGGTGACAGGTGATCTGGAATCATTCAAATACAATACCGCGATCGCGGCTTTATGGGAACTGATGAACGCCCTCTACGGCACCCGGGAGCGCGATAGCGTTTTCGGCTATGGTATCTACACGATGATTCATATGCTTTCTCCCTTCGCACCTCATCTTGCTGACGAACTGTGGTCAATGGTTGGCGGAAAGGGTAGTCTGGTTGAACAACCCTGGCTCGAATATGATAAGCGTTATGCGGAGAGTAAGATTAAGACCATAGTAGTGCAGGTGAACGGCCGTGTGCGTTCCCATATTGAAATCAGTGGCAGCCTTGCCGAGGAGGAAGTGAAGAAACTGGCACTCGAGGATGAGCGCTTACGGCGCTATCTCGAAGGTAAGGTTGTCAGAAAGACAGTTTATGTACGGGACAAAATATTCAACCTAGTTGTAGAGTGATGCAGTTTTTATATAAAAGGAGGAAGAATGAAGAAGGTGAAGAAGAGAAGGAAGATGAAGGTTGCTAAGAAGAAAAAAAAGAAACCTTCGATCAGGGAACTGACGATTGATATCTTAAAGAAGAGCAGGAAGCCTCTGCATTATCGCGAGATCACCAAGCGTTTGAAGAAACGCGGGTATCGTTTTCACCGCAAGGATCCTGAGCGTTCCGTTTATATAATAATCAATCGTTATCCGAAGAAATTCAAAAAGACAAAACCTGCAACATACAAACTGAGATAAGA
>JBFEPB010000178.1:0-4264 GCA_041550295.1 bacterium
ATGTGCAAAGGAGGAGATATGCCTGAAGGCAACAAAGAGATAGAGGAAGGTAAAATATGGGCTTTTATCGGATACTGGTGGATACTGTTTCTTGTTCCACTGCTTGGTTTTAAAGACAACAAATTCGCATTATTTCACGGTAAACAGGGATTAGTGCTCTTTGTTGCGTTCATTGCCGATTACGTAATCATGATATTCTTCAGCTGGATCCCGGTGCTTAATATTCTGATTAGTGGGATTGTTTGCTGGCTTTTGTTTTTGGCATTAACAATCCTGGCAATAATCGGCATGGTGAAGTCGCTGCAGGGTCAATACTGGAAAATGCCTGTTCTTGGCGACGTAGCCGAGAAGATCAAGATATAAATGTTCTTGTAAAGTTCTGATTATCTCAACAAACATGGGAAAAGGAGGTAGTATGATTCAACGCATCAAAGACATAATTCTCAAGCCAAAGGACACCTGGCCTCAGATCAAAGCCGAGACAACAACGCTCACGCAAGTCTTCACTGGCTATGCTCTGATACTGGCGGCTCTGCCTGCGTTCTTCGGTTTGCTTGGCCTTACACTGGTGGGCCAGAGTTTTGGGCCGATCACTGGATTCTTCAGAATACCATTCACCCCGGCACTTGTGTGGGCAATTGTACTGTATGTGCTCATTCTTGTTGCTCTCTACATCGAGGGCCTGGTCATCAATGCGCTGGCGCCTTCCTTCGGTTCCAAACAAAGCGTGACAAATGCCTGCAAACTCGCGGTTTATTCTTCAACGCCGATGTTCATTGCTGGAATTCTCAACATATTGCCGGCACTGGGCATACTCGTTCTTCTTATCAGTCTGTATAGTTTCTATCTTTTGTATGTCGGCATGCCAGTTATGATGGAAACGCCCAAGGACAAGTTGACAGGATATTTCATAGTGTCATTGATCGTGATGATAGTCATCTACCTTATTGTATATAATATTGCCGGCGCCGTGATGACGGCAATGTGGCGGCCCGTTCTGATATAGAAAAAAGCTATCTTACAACCTTAGTACCGGCATCGCCCAGTAGTGCATTCCTCGCATTGCTGAGCGAGGTGATGATTACTTGATACCCGCCGCTTTCCACGAAGCTTACAGCGGCTTCGATCTTTGGTCCCATGTTTCCTGGCGGGAAGTGACCCTGGGCAAGGTATTGTCTTGCTTGACCAGCGGTGACGGTCTTTAATGGTTGCTGGCCCTCTTTCCTATAGTCAAGATAAACACATTCAACATTCGTCAGGAAGAGCAGAGTCCTTGCATCTATGTCGTGTGCAAGGACGGCCGAAGCGCGGTCTTTGTCGATCACTGCATCAACACCTTCGTAGGTGCCATCATTCTCTATATAAACCGGTATACCACCGCCTCCGGCGGCAATGACGATCGTTCCAGAATCAACCAGCGCCTGGATAATGTTTCTGTTCACTATTCTCTTTGGAATCGGGGAGGGTACTACCCGTCGGTAACCGCGTCCGGAATCTTCCTTTATTACCCAGTTGAACATATGCGCGAGACCTTCAGCTTGTTTTTTCGTGTAGAAAGGTCCAATGTACTTGGTAGGATTGATTATCGACGGATCACTAGGGTCAACGATCACCTGCGTTACAATGGTCACGATATCGCGCTTGATATCCAAATTCATGAGTTTGTTCTGCAGGCTCTGCTCGATCATGTAACCCATTCCACCTTCGGTATCTGCAACGATTACCCCCAGAGGTAATGCCGGAATATCCTGCATTGTTCTCTCGACACGCAGCAGAGCATTACCAACTTGGGGACCATTGCCGTGCGTTATGGCGAGTTTATAGCCTTCTTCGATCAATTCAACGATACCCTCGAGGCTACGCCGGGTATTGGCGAATTGTTCGTGGATGTCTTCTTTGCCGGTGGAGGATATCGCGTTACCGCCAAGGGCTACGACCGCCTTTTTCATCTCAAATTATAGACTTGGACATATGGTTGTCAAGACCAGAACACACAAATACTAGGGATGCTTGATACAAAAAAACGTTGAGATCGTTCAGAACGTTATTAACGTTAATATCGTTATGTGTCTCAATTTCTCATCCTCTTAACCTCTAAACTTCTCAGCCTCTGCCGTTCACAGCCTCTGAGTTTCTTGTCATTCCCCGCTGCGCCGTTTCTTAACTACATTCGTAATCGGTCGCTGGAGTGTTTCATAACAAGAACGGCGCGTTCGGTGGAGTTCAGAATTTCTGAAGGATAGCCCGTACCTTTGCTGCCTGTTCCTGATTCCCGGTTGCCTCGAGGTATATGATATTTTGACGGAGCATATTACGTACGATCAGAATATTGTTTTTCAAACGGTCGTCGTTTATGATCGGCGGCGGCGTGAGGTCGAATCGGCCGAAATCGAAGGGAAGAATCTTCATGTCGCGGACAACCCTATGGACAAGACCAAACGGGATCCTTGGGTATTCTGGCCGTACCGACTCGAGGTCCCGATCTGGCCACGGCGAGGCAAAGAAAACGCCTTCTTCGATCTTAGCATCAACAAAACCCTCCAGCATCTTGACGAAGCGCGATTGGATAACCTGTGGTTGATAGGGACGGTCGTACTCGAATTTGTAGAGCTCAACGAGGTATGAGTCGACCAAGGGTCTCACCTTCTCGTAAAAATCAGAGTACTCGCTCTCAATAAACTTGAGATACCAGGTTCGACGCAGAAGTTCCTTATCTATGACTACGAGGTCTTTCCTGATTTTCTTGATTTCTCTCGAATACATGAGCGGTGCATATGTATCCCAGTAATTCGCGATGAGGAGGCTTGAACCCGGGAGCATCAGGGTATTAGCTCGGCCAAAATCCATGCCGAATGTATTCCGTCGCAGCGTGCAGGAGCGGTAATTGATGATCGGAAGAGCAAGTGCTATGATCATGATGATCGGACTTTTTAGATATTTGTGCAATTGTTTAATACCGTAGGTGAAGGTGATCACCAATACGACCAAGGTTGGCACGTAGTAGGATTCGATATCGGGTATCGAGTAGTTTATCGTGTACAGGACGTTCGCTATCAGAATGACCAGTAATAGCCAGAATATCCTGCGGTTTCTCTTGTACACTACGTAGAAACCGAAGAGACAAGGTAATACGAGAACGTACAGGAAGTTACGTGCGAGTAGTTGTGCGCCGTTGATCAGGTTTTGCATGATGTCTGATAGGGACCCTGAGAACATCCAGACCCGATACTGCTTCCCGCTCATATGCCAGAGCAGGCGTTGGAGTCCTGCGGTGTTGCCCCATGCGAATTTTGCGCCGCCGTTGGTGCGCGCCATCAAGTAGTAGTACAATGTCAGCCCGATGAGCAGAAACAGAATACCGATGGCTATTTTGTTCAGGCTCGGCCGATAGACGACCAGGACATAGATGAGTAGAGGAAAGGACAGCGAGAATATCATCATGTGGTTGGTCAGGCTCAATCCGATCAGATACATTATCAGATAAAAAATACGGTCATTATCACATCTATATGCAAGGAAAAACAACAGCATAGCAAACAGAGCGGTCAGCGAGTGCACTTCATTGGTCACGGATGTCCGCCAGATTATTGGCGAAAAAGCGAACAGTGAGACAGTGATGAGCGGCGTCATCTTGTTTTCATTTATCCGATATGCGAGTGCATACAGGAATGCAGCTGCGGTGATCGAGAACAACGCAGACAGCATGTTCAAATTCCATATCGGCTCTCCGGGCAGATGTGCAAAAAAGTAGGATATCAGCGTGTATAAAGGGTAGCCTGTGGGATGCGCAATGCCGAGCGTGTAGGAAACCACGGCCAGCTCGCCAGAATCGATCAAGTAGACTTCCGGACAGAGTGAGTACAGATAGACGGCGAGTACTATGAACAGAGCACCGGCTGCAGGAAGATACCGGTGTACTGGGGAAACAGCTTTACTCTTTGACAAAATTCAGTCGCAGGTTGGTTAGGCGCCCCTGGATGTCTTTTCTCTCGTCAGGCTGAAGTCGGGGTTCTATGACCTTGTATAGCGCGTCAATAGCATCGATCGCCGCCTTTGCTTCATCCATATCTTTATGGTGTTTTTGAGTCTCGGGGTGAGCAACTTTGTCAAGATATGCCCACGCCTTGCCTTCAAGAGATAAGACCATCATATAGATGAATTCCTTAACCTCGATCGGTTTTTCGAGAAGTTGAGGTTTTTCTTGCTGCTCTTGGTTATTTGACTCTTCTTTCTTATATTTGTTGTTTTTGGTTTCATGCATTGC
>JBFEPB010000179.1:0-4262 GCA_041550295.1 bacterium
CAACCATCCTGCACGACCCCGAGACCAAGAGACAACTTACCAATGCGCGAACAACTCAGGACGTCTATCGTGCCCTTGTGCAGCCCAGGGTCAGCAACTTCTTCTACACGAACCGTAGATACTTCTACCTCTTGGGCATTATTCTTGGCGCATACTTGTTTGCATCCTACTTATTTTCCAGAATTTCGATCGCACCCACTCAGAGCGCGGCCGCATTGGATTATCTTCGCTTCACTGAAGCACCATGGGTAACCAAGCAGATCGTGACCTTTACGATCTTTTTCACGATCGGTGTCGGCACACTGCTCTTCTGGCAGTACCGCGTCGCCATCGCCGCCGCGGCGCTGGGTATTCTATTGTTCTCAGGAGTAATGGATCTCGATACTACGGTCCGTTTCATGAGCATTCCGACAATACTTTTCATCATTTCAATGATGGTCGTCGTTGCCTGGCTCGACAGCAACGGGGTTTTCAAATTTGTCATCACCAAGGTCATGAAGAAGATCGGACCAAGGCCTCGTACTCTGTATGTCTTTCTACTCTTTCTGTCGGTCGTGCTCGGGGGATTAACCGGTGAGGTCAGTGGGATCATCGTAACAACGACGCTGGCCGTTGCAGTGGCGCGGCGTTTTCAGATTGAACCATTTCTTTACGTGATAGGTCTTGTATTCGCAACCAATATCGGCTCGGCACTGACGCTTATCGGTAATCCGATCGGAATATACATCGCCTTTGCCGGGAATCTCACGTTCAATGACTTTCTGCGATGGGCCACGCCCCTTGCTCTAGCCGCGGCCGTCGTGATCATATTCTTCACACTCTACCTCTTTCGCAAATCAATTCCGGGAAGTGTCAAAGAGGATCTAGGCGCTCTCGACGAATGGAAAGACGTGCGGGACCGCAGGGAATTTTACCTCTCCATCACCACTTTCGTCTTACTGATCGGCTTGATCAGCACGCATCAGCTCATTGAGATTTTGTTGAATCTAAAAGAAGCAACCGTCATCGTTGCCGCGCCGCTTGTTGTTGTCGGGGCAATCCTGTTTGCCGCAAAGGAGCGGGGCAAGCGATTTCTTGTTAAGGACGTTGACTGGTGGACAATACTATTCTTCATGTTCCTCTTCGCCAACGCCGCCTGTCTTGAGTATACAGGAGTAACAGCGAAAATCGCTTATCTGTTGGAGCATGTATCTCAGAGTCTCACCGTACCTTTCCTCCCCGCCGACATAAAAACGACGGTGGTGGCGATGGTCATTCTGCTCTTTTTCTCGGCGATCGCCTCGGGCTTTGTCGACAACCTTCCGATAATCGCCGCACTGGTTCCCATTGTCCTCGACCTGAAGAATATTGGACTGCCACATGCCGATATACTCTGGTGGGCACTTCTGTTCGGGGGCTGTTTCGGCGGCAATCTCTCCATGATCGGTTCAAGCGCCAATGTCGTTGCTCTTTCAAAATATGAAGAGATAACCGGAAGGTCGATTCGATTTGGCCAATGGTTCCGTTACGGTCTGCCCGTGGTCTTCATCTCGGTGATATTCGTCTGTCTCGCATTGCTCTTGCAGATCCAACTCTCATCCTAAATGAAAAAAGTCCTTCTTCTAATTTTCGATACGCACGTCAGCGAAGAAGTGATCAATACCTGCAGCGAAATGCTCCAATGCTTGGAGCCACTCGTCACTATCCTGTCACCGGTCGACCGACACACGGTTGCCCGCATCGCATCCAATGAAGGACTGAAAGATACTGAGGTTCGTGAAAGATTGCTCCACGAAGCGTACATAAATCTATATCATCTTGAGGATGTATTCGGCAAGACTGGCCAGCAAGTAACAATTGCCGCAAAGGATATGCGGCTCCCGGAAGACCTACTCTTGGAAATCAGAAAAACAAATCCAGCAATGCTGATCATTGTCGGCAAAATAGATTACTTTATCCTCGAATCACTACACGACTCAGTCTGCGTGCCGATGCTGTTGTTACCTTCCGAAGACTAAACACAGCAGCACCATCACGCGCAGCTATCGTCGGAATGAAGGCTCATCGCGGCGCCAAACCCCTAATTTTCTTGACTTTGGCCTCTGCCTGAATATAATGGGCATGTAAGGAGGCCTGATGAAGCAATTTAGAACAGAGAAATACAACGATTTTACTAAAGCAGAAACCCGAAAGAAAATGGAGAAAGCCATTGCCCATGTTACATCCCAATTCGGGAAGGAATACAGTATAATAATCGGTGGAGAGAGGATTAGATTAGACAACAAATTCCATTCATATAACCCGGCAAAGAAGGGTGAAATTATCGGAACCTTTCAGAAGGCAGATGAAGCAACGGCCGAGCGTGCAATGCAGGTGGCGCTTCAGACATTCGAATCCTGGCGATATACTCCAGCCAAAACAAGAGCAGACTATCTCTTCAAAATGGCAAATATCATGCGCCGGCGCCGATTTGAACTCAACGCCTGGATGGTTCTGGAAGAAGGCAAAAACTGGCTTGAGGCCGACGCTGACACTGCTGAAGCAATAGATTTCTGTGACTATTATGCGCTCGAAGCTTTGCGCTACGATAAAGGACCGAAACTCTATACATACCCCGGGGAAATTAACAAACAGGTCTACATCCCACTCGGAGTTGGCATCGTAATTCCGCCATGGAATTTTCCATTGGCGATATTGACGGGTATGACAACGGCTGCATTCGTGAGCGGAAATACGGTCATTTTGAAACCTTCAAGCGATTCGCCGGGGATCGCCGCGATGTTTATGGAAATCGTGGAAGAGGCAAAAGTTCCCGTGGGTGTCGTCAATTTTCTTACCGGGCCTGGGGCCATAGCAGGTGATTATCTGGTCCGGCATCCAAAAACACGATTCGTAGCATTCACAGGTTCAAAGCCAGTTGGCCTGCGTATCGTTGAGCAAGCAGGGAAAACACAACCCGGTCAGATATGGATAAAAAGAGTTATCGCTGAGATGGGTGGCAAAGATCTCATCATTGTGGACTCAGAGGCCGATATCGACAGTGCTGTAGCAGGTGTCAGGATTTCTGCCTTTGGATTTCAAGGTCAGAAATGTTCGGCCTGTTCACGGTTGATCCTCGATGACAAGGTCTACGATGAATTCATGAAGAAATTCATTCCGACGGTCGAAGCGATCACGGTTGGTCCGACAAGAGATTATAGCAACTATATGGGCCCCGTGATTAACGAAGCAGCGTATAATTCGATATTCGAATACATCAAGATCGGCAAGTCGGAAGGAACCCTGATGTGCGGCGGTGAACCGGCACCAGGCAATGGATGGTTCATCAGGCCAACAGTAATAACCAACATCGAGAGACACCACCGCATATTCCAGGAAGAGATCTTTGGTCCAGTTCTGGGCGTCACCCGAGCGAGGGATTTTGACCACGCCGTAGAACTAGCCAATGATTCAGAATACGGTCTCACGGGCGCCGTCTATACCAAGAACAAGAAGAAAATTGAAAAAGCAAAGCGGGAAGTCTTCGTTGGCAATCTCTATATCAACCGCAAGTGTACTGGTGCGCTGGTCGGCATACAACCATTTGGCGGCTTCAATATGTCAGGAACCGACTCCAAAGCAGGCGGGCCGGATTATCTGGCGCTCTTCACACAGGCAAAAGCGATCGCTGAAAAGATCGAGGTCAAGAAGAAGAGCAAGAAAATCTCTCGACGGGCCGTCAAGAAGAGACGGAGGAAGTAATGCTCGACACGGTTTTGAAGAGAATCGAGAAAGAGAAAGTCAGGTTCATCGATCTCTGGTTCTCAGATGTGCTCGGCTCGGTCAAGAATGAGACGATTCCGATCCAGCATCTAAAGAAAACACTGCGCGAAGGAATCTGGTTTGACGGTTCTTCTGTCGAGGGGTTTGGACGCATATTCGAGAGCGACATGTATCTAAAGCCGGATCCGGCAACTTTTGCCATTATTCCAAGGGACGAGGAAAAAACAGCACGCTTCATCTGTGATGTCTATGCTCCCGATCACAAACCAGCACCTGTCGACCCCCGATCCATCCTGAAGGCGAACCTGGAATTGCTCCGGAAACAGGGTATGGATTTCTATGTCGGCGCCGAACTCGAGTTTTACCTGCTCAGGCGCGACGGTGAAAAGGTCATGGCATTACCCCATGATCGTGTCGGCTATTTCGACCTCGGCCTGGTCTTGAATGGGCTCGCCGAGGGCCTCCATCTCGGGGCTGATGTAGGAGGTCGTCGACATGTGCTTGCGGTGCTTCAGGCAGAG
>JBFEPB010000180.1:0-4242 GCA_041550295.1 bacterium
CCCCGGTAGTCTCGGTGGATCAGCGTACCGCCGCCAGCCTTGTGTGGGTTTGCATCTTCGCGGTAATATCCGTATTCCTTGAGAACCTGTCCTCCGAGTTTGGATGGTGACAGAAATATGCCTTCTTCATCGACCAGAAATATCTCGCTGGTTTCGCCGATCCGCAAGTCCAGGATGAGGTCATACAACGCTTTCAGTGATATCGAGGCCATTATGACGCCGATCTGCTGGTCATGTCGATTGTTGAGCGGTGAAGAGATGATCATTGCCGAAGTGTCAAGAAGGTCAGAATAGAAAATGCCGCTGTTGTAGAATTCGCCAGCCAGAGACTTTTGGAAGTACGCGCGTCCGGCTGTGTTGCCTCCCATATGGTTGGTGGCGAGTATGATATTACCGGCCCGGTCAGCAGCGGCAATAAAATCAAAGGTCGGTTTTTCAGTCACATACTTCTTCAGGAAATTCTCACGCCTACCTATTTCACTTATCGTATTCAACTCCATGGTTGAGACCGAAAGCAGGTCGTGCTTGCGTTCTTCGAGAAACGCCTTGATCGCACGGGCATTCAGGTCGACAAAATAGCTTAGTTGCTGCTTCACCTGGTTCTCAAAATGCCTCGAGGTTTCGAAATTGACGACATAGAAGAAAATAATGAAAGGTACGAGAAAAAGCCCGAGCGTGATGATTGTATTTCGTAGCTGCAATCCTTTGTAATAGTCATGCGATAATTCTTCGCCGCATTCAATACAATGCTTAACGCCCTGGAAATTCTCCGTGCCGCATTTCTCACAGACAACTATTGTTGGTATTTTATGGCTCATTCAGTTGAAATTCTAGATAAATTGCATTTATTGTCAATGATATGGTCTACAATTCATAGAGCTCTTTTCTTCGATCTAGGAAAAGGTCATTATGAATGTTCATCTTCTTGTCAAGTGCAAGTCCTGGTTCGATAGCAACAACCTTGACGCAAGGTTCTTCCTCGACACGAACCAGGATATCACCGCTCGGGGCGACGATCTGGCTCGCTCCGATAAAGTGAAAATTCTTATTGCCCCTCACCTCATCGCCGATACGGTCTGCCGTGATGATGAAAACACGGTTCTCAACGGCCCTGGTTTTCATTGCATCGGGGCAGTACGGTGTTACTAGATTTGCCACGTGGAGGATGATCTGTGCTCCCTGCAGCGCCAGCGTGCGCATTGCCTCAGGGTATATCCAGTCCCAGCATATGAGCATGCCGAGATTGACGCCATGGTAGGCAAACGCTATGAACCCGGTGTCACCGGGTGAGAACAGAAACTTCTCCTCAAAGAACAGGTGGGATTTACGGTACGTGGCAATAATGCCTTCAGGTGCGACAAATGACATGGAGTTGAAAAATGATTCTCCGTACTTCTCGGCAAAGCCGTATGCCAGGGCACAGTTCTTATCCTGCGCAAGATGATGCATGAATTTGCTGGTTACACCGTCTACCGGTTCAGCCAGTTCGATCAATTCTTGTTTGTCCAGAAATGCATAGCCGGTGTTGAACAGCTCGGGGATCACGATCAGATCAGCATTGACGTCTTTCAGGAGGTCCTCAATAGCACGATAGTTGGCTTCTTTTTCTCCGAACAAAGGATTGAATTGGAGAAAACCGACCTTCATATCAATACCCCAGGTTTTCGTTGACAAGCATGACCTTTACGCTGGTCTGCCATGGTCTATACTGCATGATTGTAGTGACCCGGCAGATCCTGCCCGGCGCCTTGCAATCAACACACTTACCATTCTCAGCACAAGGCGTCTTTGCGCCAACGCGTCTTGCGTTGATCACTCCAGCGATTTCCCTGCTGCGTCGTATTCCGGCGTCAATATCTGTTACGATCTTGTTGTGCCCGGCAATGATGATGACATTTTCAGGACCGTAGATCATATGCGCGACACGGTTGCCGATACCGTCGATATTGATTATATCCCCACGCTCGGTTATCGCATTGGCGCTCGTCAAATAGAAATCAGCCGTTCCTTCCTTCTTCCTTATTTCACGGTTCGTTTCTTTTGTGGCTTCGGGTTTCCAGTGGTGCGTGACCTCGTTACCGCGTTTCTCGAGTTTTTCGATGATTCCGATTTCCCTTATTGTAACCGAACCACCGATGCCAACGGTTGCCTTCTCCGGTATCGCCTCCAGTAGTGCTTTGCGCACACCAGCGACATCAGAGAAGTATTCAGCGCCGAAATCCCTCTTGTGTAGTGACTTGATAACGTCCTTCGAGGCCTCTTCGTGATGCCATACTCTGAAATCATTGAATTCTGATGTCATTTCAACCGCCTTTTTTCAACTCGTCCCAGCTTGCGTAAGCCCTTCGGAGATGAGGAATGGTTATTGAACCACCGGCAATGAGTCCTACGGTAAGCGCTTCAGCGAGTTCTTCGTCACTGACTTCATTCTTGTAGCAGTTCACTAAATGATAATCTATACAGTCTTCGCAACGCAGCACGAGTGAGGCGACCAGGCCCAGTAGTTCTTTCGTCTTTGCGGGGAGGACGCCTGCCCTGTAAACCTGTGAATCGAGGTGAAAAAATCGTTTTGCGTTTTGCCCGCAGTATTTGGACATATTCTTAATCAACTCTTCACGTTCCCGGACAAAATCCTCTATTCTTCTCCTCGGCATATTTGGACCTCCTTCGGTTTTGTGAAATAGCAGATTTCTTTGACTCCCGCAGATTATAGCGTGTTTGTTGTTTGTGTCAACCACGACCGGGAGAAATCATGAGCGAGTCATTATGTACCTTTGTTCAGAAAAAGGGTCGGTTTGTGCCGACCCTTTACTTTTGATTGTCAGTGCTCTTGATTCCCTAAGCGAGTTTGTCAGGCGTGATGTAATCGCCGTGCTTTTTCTGAGCATCGAGTAATCTCTTCCGCTGCTCTTCGAGGACGTCGAACAGTATTTCCGGGGTATCATTAACCTTGGTTTCGTAGATTTCCTTGATGCGGTCGATCTTTGCTATACTCTCGGGCACGCGTACTGTGAATTGTCTCTTGTAGTCTTCCTCGCTGTAGTCCTTATTAAGAACTTCCTTGAACAGTTTCTTCAGGTCTTCGTATTTCGGGATACGTCCGGTCGGCGTGTCGATTGCCCCTGCGTCGTTGTTTGCTCTTAATTCCATCCACTTGTACCAGACCTTCTTGTCGGTCTTCGCATTGAGGAAATTACCTTCTTTATCCTTCAAGAAATAATTAACCGAGAAAATGAGTGGCGTTTTCTTCAGGTCTTTGGCAAAATCCAGGTTGTTCTGTATGTATTGACCAACTGGTATGGACAAGAAATCGAGGTTAGACATTAGATTGAATTTCCTCACGCCCGCTTTACCCAATGTCGCGGCGGTTGTTTCTGATTCAAGGGAGGCACCTTTTGTAATTATGCCGTGCGCCCAGTCGAATGATTCTTCTACTGGAACCCAGGTATCTGAGTCACGTCCGCCATAGACCATGCCGCCGACCACGACGCCCTTTGGATCATGCAGTGCTTTGTCGAGATTCTCGAGATTCTCGAGGGAAAGTGTGAACCTTGCATTTGGATGTGATGGAGGAATTACATTGCCTTTTTCATCCTTCTTGTCTGGTGTCCAATCACCAGTATGGTTGTAGCCTTTGGGTGGCAGGTCACCGTCTTTGCCAATCCAGTGTACGTCTTTTTCCGGCGTGACGAGCACGTTGGATACGATCAACTCCCCAGGCGTATGCAGCGCTTTCCACTGTATCGGATCATCCTCAGAGTTGATACCCTGAATTATGCCGAACATACCCTTTTCCACGTTTACGGCGCAGACTTGGCCGTCCTTCTTCCTCAAATAAGCGATGTCATCGCCAACGATTGTCTCGTTATCGAGCATAGCCGTAGAGGTTTTACCACACAGCGATGGAAATGCACCGGTAAAGTACGTCACGCGGTTAGCCGGACCGTGTACGCCCATGATGAGCATGTGTTCGGTCAGCCAACCTTCTTTTGAACCTCGATAAATCGCTAGGCGCATGGACAGCTTTTTCAAGCCAATGGTGTTCCCGCCGTACTGTGTATTACAGCTGTAGACAAGGTTCTCGAGAAGATCAATGTAGACACGTCGTTTGTCAAGATTCTTGCTTGTTTTCCGTTCGTCTAGCTCTCCGGCGGAGTGGACGACTTTAAAGAATTTAGCATTCTTGCCCTGTCTTACGAACTCCTCGAAGCCCTGACGGTACAGGATATCTTCACTATGGGC
>JBFEPB010000181.1:0-4230 GCA_041550295.1 bacterium
GGATTACTGGGAGGTGAATCCGCATACAACTATTGAGCGCATGTAGTAAAAAGGCCCCTGGTCATTGACCAGAGGCCTTGTTCATGTGAATTACGTCAAAAACCAGGGCTGAAACCAAAACAACCTCTGAATTTCGGGCGGTAGGTCAGGCCGACTGAGAACTTCAATCCTTGGCTTGGTCCGTCAATCGAGGGAAGACTGGCGAAATTAATATGGTACCTGGCATCGAGTATGAACCGGATATCGTAAGTTCTCATGAACACCAAACCGCCGCCCGCATTGAGGGTCATGCCGTATGCGGTCTCTGTGTCCAAAGATGGATCGTCAGAATCTATGGTTAGCCAACCGAAACCAATTCCTCCCCCGAAGTAAGGTGAGATATCTTTCTTGCTGAGCATGTAGAGGAGAGAGAATTCAATTGGACAGATTTCCCCTGCCGTACCATCCTCAATATTGCCAGGAAATGTGACATGGCCGGCAACCTCAGCGACGAGATGAGGTGTCTCATACCAGTATAACCAGCCAAGATTATAAAGGCTGCCGGCCCCGCCGTAGCCATCAACAGGCAATAACATGCCTGCGGTGGCCCCCACGGTGTGGAAAACCCGGCGCCGCAATGGTTCCTTTTCTTCTTCCTGCGTCACCATTTCTACCGCGACTGTTTCTTCCACTTTCTTCTTTTCTGAAATTGATTGCGCAAGTCTCTTTGCTACCGTATCGAGATCCTCGGCTGTTTTGGCAGCAAGGCTGCCCGCCCATATGACCTGACTGGTCGCGACGTTCACAACGGAGAGTTGAACAATGTGCTTTTCTCCTAACGTGGAGACCGAGCCGTATATTACTTGATCTACGTTGGCCTGTAGACCTGCTTCGATCGCGCAGGCAGTCTCGTAACATTCGAGTGTTTCACCCGCCGCCGCATCCATCGCATCCGGGTTTAGTACGGTGTGTCCGAGATTGGTGAGGTCGTTTGATAGCAGACTCGCCACGGTCTCGGTCGTTGCATAGGAGACGCCCACGGGTTTGAGATGCAGAACGCCATATTCTGTGGCTATTGCCGTCATTGGCAGTATCAACATTATGGCGACTGCAAACCATCTGATCCTATTACTCATTGTTGTTCCTCCTTTATTTGTTTTTTGGTGTTGATGCCAGCGGCCTGGATTCAACACCTCGGAGGCCGCTGGCGAATCGACAAAGGAAACTTGGTAAAAGTCTGTTAAAGACATCATTACTTCTTTCTTATAGCAATACATATGCCAGAATAATTGTTTGAAATTACGTGCTTTTTTCATTGCGTGCGCACTGATATGGTGCTTGCTGCACAAATATTGTGCAGAAGCAGACAACAAGTTTTTGCGCAGGATGTTGCCTGACGTTGTCAGCTATTCAGATGTGCGTCAATATACAAAAGAACTCCCGCCGATGAACTCGCGCAGGATCGAGTTAAAGGGTACGGCCCTTTCCGACAGGTCATAGAACAGATTGAGGAAATCGCTCAGTCTGTTCGCCTCTTCATACTCAGCGCTTTCCCTTTTTACCCTTCTGAGAATCGAAACACAGAATTTCTTTAGCACACAGGGTTCATATATCAGCGCTGAATTGAACATTTCGTCAGCCTCTTCCTGAAAGGGGTATATGTTTTGTTCTTCGCCCCGTCGCACGCGACTCCAGAGCCGGAGGACCCTGTGGACCCGGTAGCCGCGAAAATGGGTGTCGCGCACTATTCGTCTTATCATTCGCGTATCGGTCGTGGAAACACGGTTGTGATCGTCAAGGTTCAATTGCGTCAAGGCACTTACATAGATCTTGAACTTCAGCGCTCTCGAAATCTTATGGGTCAGCGCGTCATTGAGACAGTGTATGCCTTCAAGCAGTATCACATTGAAGTCAGAGGCCGTTATTATTTCACCCTTGATACGCCTTCCCGTTACGAAGTTGAACTTAGGAACCTGGATCTTCTCGCCGTTCATGGTTTTGAGTAGATGCTCATTGAGCAACGGTACGTCAACCGCGCCTATTCCTTCAAAATCCAAGCCACCCCATTTGTCCTTGGGTGTTTTGCTATGCGGGTAAAAGTAATCATCGGTTGAGAAGATCAGCGGTTTCATTCCGTTGACAATTAGTTGAATGGCGAGGCGCTTCGTGAAAGTCGTTTTTCCTGCGCTGCTCGGTCCGGCGATCAGCACAATCCTGCTGCCTTCTTTCACAATACGATCGGCTATAAAAGCGATTTTCTTCTCGTGCAACGCCTCGACTACCTTGATCAACTCCGCACCCCTTCCCTTCTTGATGACTTCATTCAGTGGACCGAGATCCTCCACGCCGAGTATCCGTGCCCATTGTACGTACTCGTTGAATATATGGGCGAGTTTTGGCTGTGGTTGGAATTCGGGAAGCCTCGACAGATCATGCCACGAAGGGAACAGCATGATGAAGCCAGGCGCAAATTTCTTGAGATCAAAGCGCGGCGCCTGTTTTGTCGAATCGAGGGGCGGTATCGCATACATATCATAATAATCGAGCAACGAGTACAGCGTGACATCCTGCTTGCGGATATTCTTGAGCAACCTGACTTTATCCGGTTGGTTCAGATTGTTGAAAAGATATGCAGCTTTCTTTACCGGGAAATCTGCCCTTTGTATTGGTAGATCTTCCTGGATAAGTTGCCTCATCTGCATTTCTATTTTCTTTACTTCTTCAGAATTGAGTTCTTGACCGAGCGTGCAGTAAAATCCACCACTCATCGAGTGCTCAATGCGGAGTCTTATCTTCGGGTATACTCTCCTGACCGCGGCACAGAGGATCAGTGATAACGTCGACTGATACTTTCTCCACACATTCAACTTGTGCAGATCAGTTGAATTAGAATTATCGGTATATCTGGATGACACCTTATTTTCTTCGACCGAATATCGCAGTGCCGATACGAACCATTGTCGAACCTTCTTCGATCGCCACTTCATAATCGGCGGTCATGCCCATTGAAAGAATTGGAAAGGGGCGGTCAAACTCCTGTGACATTTCTTCCCTTAATTCACGCAGCATGATGAAACAGGGGCGCGATGCCTCGGGGTCTTTGATGGCCCAGCCCGGGCCAATTGTCATCAAACCCTGGACATCGATCTTCTTGAATTCTTTTATGGTTTCATAGAAATCAAAGATTTTGTGCGGGGCAATGCCGAATTTCGTGGGCTCTTTGGATGTATTGACCTCTATCAGGCACTCAACCGAGCCGGCCGCGCGTTTCTCGATCTCCTGGGCGAGACGTGTTGAATCAAGACTCTGTATCATATGGAAGATCTTGAGGGCTTCCTTTACTTTGTTGGTTTGAAGGTGTCCGACCATGTGCCAGCTAACCTTATCGCCGATCAACGAATACTTCTTGCTCGCTTCCTGGACTTTGTTTTCGCCAATGACCTTGATGCCACACGCAATCGCTTCTTGAATGGCCGCGGCAGGGAATTCTTTCGACACCGCAACGACCGTTATCTCGTCAGGATTCAACTCCGCTCTGGTTGCCGCGCGTTCGATCCTTATCTTGAGATTTGCCACATTGTCTTTGATCGACATAGACAATTATATGAAATATGACCATGGTGTCAATCATAGTCCGTGCAGTCGATGGTTGACTTTATTGCTCTTTTTTGTATAATGGAATGAAAGGAGTCATATGGCAAGGAGATGCGCAATCTGCGGAAGAGGTGCACGCGTGGGTTCTAAAGTAAGCCATGCGGATAATGTTACAAAAAGGAAATTCCGTATCAACCTCCAGAGAATCAAAGTAAAGATGAACGGAGAGGTAAAAAGAATTCTTGTTTGCACTAGATGCCTGCACGCAGGCAAAGTAAAGAAAATCAATTAGTCGAGTGCCGAGATCCAATCTTTTTGATTATTTCTTCATTTTAAGACCCCTGATCCTTATTCCATCCTGGAATTTCCTCTTGATTGGTAGCTATCTGGCTAACCAGCAAGGTCGATTCACGGTCGATATTGTTCTGGGGTTGATCGCCTATACTGCCGTAATGGGCGGTGTCTATATATTGAATCAGATCACCGATATTGAGACCGACCGTCTGAACAAGAAGCTCTTTTTTCTTACGGGCGGGTTCGTCAGCGTACGTGCGGCATATGCCGAGATGGTGATACTGTGGTTTTCAGCGATTCTCTTATCTCTACGATTCGGCTGGCTCTTTTTGCTGTTCATCGTGGTCTCAATTGCTATGGGTA
>JBFEPB010000182.1:0-4185 GCA_041550295.1 bacterium
ATCACACCCAGAAAAATCTGCCAATTGATTTTTTTCATGGTCAAGTTCTTATCTCAGGAATCAAGGATAGCGATCTTTGAGCGCAAGATTCGACAAGATCGGGCACAGAACGCCGATTGGTCTTTATGGGAAGATACCCCGTTCCTTGTAGACTTTTTCCAGTCGCGTAAGGGCAACGATATACGCAGCCGTACGCCAATCTGTTTTGTATTTCTTTGCGGCCGTTCGTACCCTCTCGTAGCCACCGACAATGAGCTTGCGCAATTTACGGTCCACCTCGTCGAGATCCCAGAATTCACTTCGTTTGTTCTGCAACCATTCGAAGTAACTAACGATCACTCCACCGGCGTTGCAGAGAACATCAGGGATGACATCGATCTTCTTATCTTGAAGAATAGCGTCACCATCACAATCCGTCGGACCATTCGCGCCTTCAGCGACCACTCTGACATCAAGCAGATCCGCGGTCTCGGCCGTGATTTGATTTTCGAGCGCGGCAGGGATGAATATGTCTGCCTTGATATTGAGAAACTTCTTGTGATCGATTTTCTTGAGATTCGGAAAACCTTCAAATGTATGATTTTTTTTGAAATATGCATTTAGTTCTTCGGGATCGATTCCCTGTGGATTCTCATATGCACCGCAAATATCTTCTACCGCAACCAATTTGGTGCCAAAGGGTTTCAATAGAATACTTGCCCATGAACCGACATTACCGAATCCTTGCACAAAATACGTAGCACCCTTGAGATTGAATTTCCTGTCTTTCGCCCATTCCTCAAGCGTGTAAACAACACCCTGTCCAGTTGCTTTATCTCTTCCGATACTGCCGCCGGATTCTACTGGCTTCCCGGTTACGACGTGGACATTTGCCTGGCGCGTGTGCGGTGGCTGAGTCGAGAGATAAGTATCGAGGATCCATGCCATGATCTGTGGGTTGGTATTCACGTCTGGTGCGGGAATATCAAATTCGGGCCCAATGTTGCATCCCAGGGCAAAGGTGAAACGTCTGGTAATTCGCTGCAATTCGCCACGTGAATATTTCGATGGCTCGAACTGTACGCCGCCCTTGGCACCGCCGAAGGGGATGTTTACGATCGCGGATTTCCACGTCATCCAGGTTGCAAGTGCCCTCACTTCATCGATATCCACGGCTGGATGGTATCTAAGCCCACCCTTGTATGGTCCAAGAACGTTGTTGTGCTGGACACGGTAACCGGTGAATATCTCAATGTGCCCGTCGTCCATTATGGCCGGAAAGTTGACAATAATTTCACTCTGGGGTTTGGCCAGTATTTTGCGTATTTCCGGATCAAAGCCCATGAGATCGGCTGCTTTATTGAATTGCTTGCACACATTCTCATAGACGCTGACTCTTTCCTTCTGTACTTCTTTCACAAATGCCTCCTGTAGAAATTTGAGTCTGAAAGATAATTAGTATCTAGCGGATTTGATGAACCTGAGACTGCTAGTTACGGCCTACATTATATCCAGAAATACGACAGAGTCAAGATTCTGTAATATCTAATTCCCTCAATTGTTTGCTGCAATTCACTGCTTCGTTTATCAGTGTGATTCTACGCGGAAAATGGAGAGGATTCAATCCGGGACATTCAGTCGATGCGCTGGAGGAAGAAGCATTTGAGGTAGTGACTCTCGGGCATATTCAGTAAGATCGGGTGATCGAGGCTCTGGGTCATCCTTGCCGTGACTTGCAATTCAATTCCGACGTCAACGGCGGCCTTGAGTAAGATCACCTGAAAATCATCTTCAGTGATGTGATACGAACATGAGGTCGTGACGAGTAAACCGCCTTGGGCTAAGTGTTTCATGGCCTGGCGGTTCAGATCTCGATACCCGCGGCGAGCTTCAGCTAACACCTTCTTGGATTTTGCGAACGAGGGGGGGTCAACTATGATGAGATTATAGGTCTGCGCGTTCTGCCTCAGGAAATCGAACACATCTGCGCAGATGAAATCGGTCATCGTACATCCTGACCGTGAACTATTCTCAGTCGCAAGCTCGATCGCAGAGGCGGATGAATCCACACCGGTTACTGACAACGCTCCGCCGCGCGCCGCGTATAGCGAAAAGGCGCCCGTGTAGCAGAAGAGGTCAAGCACATTCCTGTTCCGGCATATGCCCTTCACTTTCTTTCTGATATCGGCCAGGTCAAAGAAGTATCCGGTTTTCTGCCCTTTTTCGACATCGACCATGATCGTAATCCCCGCCTGCTTGATGGCAATGGGATTAATTAGCTTCCCGTAGCGGAGAATCTCCACCGGTGATAGCCCTTCAAGTTTACGAAGTTGAACGTCGCTTTTTTCGTAGATGAACCCTGGCTTCAGGCGGGCAAGTGATTTGATGATCATGTCGCGTCTCCTGTCCATGCCGTAGCAATTTATCTGGATGACGAAATTGCTCTCGTATTTGTCGATTATCAGTCCCGGTAGCCCGTCGCTTTCGCTATGGACCAAACGAAAGCTATCCTCCGTGCTCCATGTTCTTCTACGCTCCAGTGCGGTGTCAATCAGGCGGTCGACGAATTGCTGATCGAATTCCTGGTCGGTGTCGGCAAAGCGGCGGACAGCTATCAGTGAATGTGGGTTATAGAATCCTCGCCCCAAGAATTTCTTTCCTTGATGGATTCTCACTATTTCACCAGGTTCGATCTTACCCTCAGACTTGATTTCGTTTGAAAAGATCCAGGGATGTCCGTGGTGATGTTTCTTTAGATATATATCGTGCATGCATATGAGTATAACTTATGTTCGTTCCCCAGTCAATTGCGATAAAACCGTCAAAAATCGGTTGACTATATCAGAACATGTGGCTAAAATAGATCACGGGAGGCAAAATGAATATGGTACTTATCGTTTTCCTGCTCTATCTTCTTGGCATGGTGGTGGCCGGCATCGTGACCGCTAAGCTGGCGTCGAAGTCACTGGATGATTTTATTCTCGGCGGTAAGAAAATGTTGACTCCGGTCATCGCATTATCTGAGAAGGGAACGGATATGTCGGCGTGGTTGCTGATCGGTCTGCCTGGCCAGGCATTCAAGATGGGTATCGGGGCGATATGGGCTGGTATCGGAGTGTGGCTCGGTAGTCTGTTCAACTGGTTGGTCATTGCGACACCATTACGCAGATTGACCGGGAAGTACAATGCGCTGACAATACCGGACTATTTCGAATCAAGATTTTCCGATGGCTCACACCTTCTCAGGATTACAGCATCAGTACTCATTGTGTTTTTCTTCACGTTATATGTTTCAGCTCAGGTCGTTGGGGCTGGTAAGATACTGGGAGCAACCTTCGGTATCGATCGCGTCGTCGGAATGGCCATCGGGCTGAGCATAATTCTGTTCTACACAATGATGGGTGGTTTCATTGCCGAGTCATGGACGGATTTCTTTCAGGGGATCATCATGGTGGTCGCTCTGGTTCTGATGTGTATCATAGGAGTAATGCATTTTGGTGGATTTAACGGTATCTTTTCGCGCATCGGGGCAATCGATGCAAAGGCAGTAATGCTTTCGGCAGGGGAGAGCGGTGCTGCTTTGTATCTCGGTCTGATCCTGGGCGGTCTAGCAATCGGCTTCGGCTACGCAGGTCAACCTCATATTCTCATGCGCTATATGGCGTTGCGCGGGGAGAAGGAAGTCAAAAAGGCCATGCTCATTGCCATGGTCTGGACAACAGTTGCGGTTGCCGGTGCAATATTCCTGGGGTTTCTAGCTATCCCGTACCTGCGCGGTGAGATCGCCGACCCCGAACATGTCACGCTGGCATTTGCCGCGCGGATACTGCCGGGATGGTTGGTGGGATTGGTTCTGGCCGCAGCAACGGCAGCAATGATGTCGACCGTTGATTCTCAGTTATTAGTTACGACTTCGGCTATCACCGAGGACATATACCGAAAACTCATCAACCCTGAAGCAACTCAGGAACGGCTTGTGCGCCTGGCTCGGATCTTTACTGTAGTCATTGCGGCCATTGCCTTTGTGCTCGGGCTGCGCGCCGAGCGACTGGTCTATTGGTTGGTACTCTACGCCTGGGGAGGGTTAGCTGCGTCCTTTGGCCCGCCATTGATACTGTCGCTGAAGTGGCGTGGCACAACGAAGTTCGGCGTTTTTGCAGGGATGTTGGTTGGTGCGATTACGATCGTTGTCTGGTATAATGTTCC
>JBFEPB010000183.1:0-4110 GCA_041550295.1 bacterium
CTTGTTGCCTGGATCGATCCTCTCCGGACAGAAAGCCAGATAGAAATCCTTTCCGACCTTGAGTCCTGATTCGGCAAGGATCGGTAACAATACCCGTTCCGTTGTTTCCGGATATGTAGTACTCTTGAGGATCACCAATTGATTGCGGTGCAGATGGTCACGTACCCACTCGGTGCTTTTTATGACCGGCACCAGGTCTGGTTCCTTATTTGCATTGACCGGCGTTGGGACACAGATTAAGATCACGTCGCAGCGTTTGAGCTGGCTTTGGTCAGTAGTTGCAGAAATGCGCTTCTGGCGCACATATTTTTTCAGTACGGATGATTCGACATCACTTATGTACGAAATACCGCGGTTTACTTCATTCACGCGGTTCTGGTCGATATCGATGCCGATTGTCTTGTAGCCCTTTGCAGCCACCTCGATCGCGATCGGCAGCCCGACATATCCCAGACCAACTATTCCTATCTTGGCTTTCTTATTTTTGATCAAATCCTTGAGCATTCTTACTCCCTTCGTGACAGCAACTCAATACTTTGTGCTATTATATTCAAAAGTTGTCACTTTTCAAGGGTCCTGTCATTGACAAAAGAAGGAAATGGTATATGATTAAGTATGGATCAGAGGCTCATACTGGAGCTGATGACAGGGATTGCATGCGGTCTTGATGCAGCTCGATCCTCCTCTGCAGAAAATCCGGAATTCAAAGACAGCGTGTCGAATATATTGGCTGCACTCGACAAGATATGGGCCGAGGATGACGAATTTTCCGTCGTACTATCAGATGGAGAGTTCACGGTTGGGGATCTACATCTTGAAGCAGGTAGGGATCCGGGGCTCGTTTCGTTGATCGAGTTGCTGATGAACAGAGGAGTTGGGAGCATAGCTTTCAAACCGGGCGCGGATCAGAATGACATCGTGCATCTGTTTGAAGTACTGGTCAATTCGCATGCTGATGATGAAAAACACACCGAACTGGCGGACGAGCTGATCTTACGGGGTGTGCAGAAAATAGCATTGAAGGGGATTGAGAAGGCGTCCACATTCGAGAACACCGAACCCAAACACAGCAGGCATGAGGAGACCATAAAAGCAATTCGTGCCCTACTCAAAATCGTGCGCGAACGCGCTGCTGTCTCCGAAACGAGGCAACCCTTTTTTGACGTCATGAAGCGTATTGAACACTTGTCAAGCGCTGATTGGCATCCTTACCGAGAGGCAATGGTGAACGTAGTCGACCTACTGCCGGTTGAGAAGAGGGTAGCTTTGCTACAGGATATTGAAATGCGTCCGTTCGGGCGTTCACTCTTGTCCCGTATGAAAAGCAGGACTTTGATCGAACTCATGACGAACTGGAAGAGGCAGGGCAAGGAGGAACAAATAGTAAAGGTTATTGGCGCGATCGACAGAGAGCAACTAAGGGAGATCGTGCCCCAATTAAAATACAGACAATTGAATATATACAAATACCTGATTCATGCCGGTATTGACATACTGATTGAGGATTCGGTTTCTTCGACGATCGAAGACAATGATGTCGAGAATGCACTGCAGCCTTATGATGAAATGTGCGCATCACATAATGATGACCTGCGTGCAGGTGCCCTGCATTCGTTGACCGTCTTCTGCCGTCGTTTGATACAGCAAAAGAAACATGGCATGGGTCGTGATATGCTGGCGCGTATCTCTTCCACGCTCGAACGCGAGCGTTCAGAAGCAGTCATTAGCGCCGTAATATCAGATCTGGAATTGCTTTATGGTGTGCTTGCTGAGTATGAAAGGTCTGACTTATGCGAAACTCTGCTTGAACCTTTCGGTAGTATACTTGGTCGCATCGATTTGTCCGCTGCAACCCGCAAGAGGGTAATACAGTTTCTGAGTAATACGCACAATCCATCGGCGCTGCATGTGCTGTTTTCACTATTATGGGAGAGTGGTATGTATCCGGACGTACGCTCGGCGATCATCAGTTTCAGAGGTGCCGCTGTCAGGCAAGCGATTGAACTACTCAGAGATGCTGAGGATTTTTCGGTGCGCATGAAACTTATCGATGTCTTGAAGAATATCGGCAGGGAAAGCGTGGACGTCCTGACCGAGAACCTGCATGCTCGTGAATGGTATCTTCGGCGTAACATCATACGTATTTTCGGTGAAATCGGTGATAAGAGCGTGATACCCGATCTGGAGAGTATGTTTGGTGACGAGGATTACCGTGTCCGGGTTGAAGTGGTTCGTACCTATGGCAGGTTCGAGTTTAAGGACGGGTTGATGAAAGCGCTCGAAGATAGTTCTGCACTCGTTAAAAGCGAAGCCCTGCGTGGTTTACGGCGCATGCTCAATGCCGAAGAGGTGATTGATTTGCTTCCGCGGTTGGGCGGGGCAGGTGATGAAGTATATGTGGAACTGCTGAAGATTATAGACGAGAAAGGGATTTTTGAAGCCGTACACTGGATTGGAAACCTGTTGAAACGGATCGAATGGAGGAAGGACGCACCGGCCGGTGAAATAAAGATCCTGGGCATAAATACCTTGGCCAAGCTCGGCGGCGATGATGCAAAGATGATTCTGTTGGATCTCCGGGACGACGAAGACAAGAGATTGTCCAGGCTGGTTACCAGCGTACTGAAGCGAATTGGCTGATGCTAAGCTCTGGAGAATAAATCAGTGATAGCGGTCGTCGATTTCGGCTCACAATACACTCAGTTGATCGCCCGTAGAATACGTGAGTGCAGGGTTTATTCCGAAATCATTAGTTGCCGCGCCGATTTTTCAGGATTCCCCAGTAAGCATATTGAGGGCGTAGTGCTTTCCGGGGGCCCGGGCAGCGTCTATGAGTCCGACATCAGAGCATACCAGAAGATCTTCGACCTGGGAGTGCCTGTCTTGGGTATCTGCTATGGCATGCAACTTGCTGCCCAGCTATTTGGTGGAAAGGTCCACAAGAGCAGGAGGCGTGAGTACGGGCTAGCATATCTCACGCATCACGTAAGCCCCTTGTTCAAGAGGGTGCCGCGCCGGATTAGAGTATGGATGAGTCACGGTGATGCGGTCAGTGCGTTGCCGCTCGGGGCAAGGGTCATCGGTAGTACTGAAACCACACCGATCGCTGCATTTCAGTCAGGGAATTTCTATGGCCTGCAATTCCATCCCGAGGTACGTCACACCCAAAATGGCCGGCAGATCATCAGGAATTTTGTCTCTGAGATATGCCATGCCGCCAGGACATGGTCTGTGCACCGCTTCGTCGAGGAGGAAATTGAACGGATCAGAAAGGTGGTGGGACGTGATAAGGCGCTTTGTGGCATAAGCGGAGGGATCGATTCAACTGTTGCTGGGACAATTGCAGCCCGCGCGTTGGGTAAGAATCTGATCGCCGTTTTCGTTGACAATGGTGTTCTGAGAATGGATGAACGAGAGGAAGTTGTCGCCAATCTGAGCGCAATCATGAATCTGCGTATGATCGATGCGCGGGCGAGATTTCTGAGGAGACTGGCCGGGATAAAAGATGCCGAAAGGAAAAGGAAGATAATAGGTCATGAATTCATCAGGATCTTTGAGGCCGAGGCGAAGCGAGCTGGTAATGTTAAGTTTCTGGTTCAGGGAACACTTTATCCAGATGTTATCGAGTCCGGCTGCGGTATCGGACCGGCTGATGTGATCAAGAGTCACCACAACGTTGGCGGTTTGCCCAAGAGGATGAAGTTGCATGTGATCGAGCCGCTCAGGATGCTATTCAAGGATGAGGTCCGCATGATAGCCCGGATATTGAAACTCCCGGCGTCTTTCATTGAACGAAAACCCTTTCCTGGACCTGGTCTTGCAGTTCGGATTATTGGCGTGGTGAACCCAACTCGTCTGACGATGCTGCGGCAGGCCGACCGTATACTACAGGAAGAAGCAATGAAACTCAGGAACTATCGTGCTATCTGGCAAATTTTCGCGGTGCTCTTGCCGCTCGGCAGTGTCGGCGTGATGGGTGACCGGAGAACGTATGATTCGGTGTGTGCGATAAGGGCCGTGACCAGCGACGATGGGATGACTGCGGATTGGGTAAGACTACCGCCTGGTTTTCTGGATCGTGTTTCTCGAAGGATCGTCAATGAGGTGAAC
>JBFEPB010000184.1:0-4104 GCA_041550295.1 bacterium
AAGATCATTTTCGCCGGCTTGAAGGATGCATACTCGGATATTTACGTGTGTGATGTCGAAACGGGTATCGTCGAGAACGTGACAAACGATATATATTCTGATAATTATCCGGACATGCTGTCAGATGACATGATCGTTTTCACCTCCGACCGCCCGGACTCGAATGAAGATTATTATTATGGCAAGCATGCTGTTTTTCTTTACACCCATGGTGAGCTAGACAGAATCTCTTCGCGTTCCGAGTATCTTGCATCGCCGATTTTTACGCCGGACGGGAGTATTTTTTTCGTGGCTGACTACGATTCAGCTTATAACCTCTACTACTATTCTAAAGAAGAGGGGATGGTCACGAAGAGAACCGATGTTTTCAGCGGGCTCTATTACCCTTCGATCTCGGCCGATGGCAGTAAAATAGCTTTTTCTTATTACAACGACTACGGATACGATGTCTGCATCGTCAAAGATCCATTGGATAAGATGGTGGCTTATGCACAGAATGATTCGACAGAGGTCGCCCAGGGCGATTACTACGTCCCGGAACAGTTGGACGATGATAATATCAGGAGATACAAGCCAAAGTTCACGTTCGACTACTTTTCTGCGAGCGCCGAATACTTTTCCGTGTTGGGTTTCTCCGGCGTGGGGCAGGTCGCGGTAAGTGATATACTGGGCAATCATCATTTTCAATTCGCATCCAATTTTTACGGTAGTCTATTGAGTTCTGATATTTTCATTAATTACTGGTATCTGAAAAAACGGACCGATTTCGGAGCAGGGGTATTTCAGTACCTTAATTACTTTTCTGACCGTTATGACCTGCTAGTGTGGCGCTATCTTGGATTGAGCGGTGGTATTCAGTACCCACTTGACCGGTTCTTCAGGGTCGAATTGAGTCTGTACGCGTACAAACTTTACGAAACAAGATGGCTGGACTATTTTCCCTTCTACAGTTCCAGTTGGTCCCAGACTGCAAGCTACAACTTCTTGTACCCGGAGATCGCCCTGGTGTTCGATAACATCAAGTATGGAACGCTCGGGCCCCATGATGGAAGGCGTTTCCGGATCGGGGGCTACGCCACGATTTTCAGTAGTAGGGATCTGAAAAGCGCGGTCGTCGATTATCGCAGGTATTTCAGCCTCTCACCACGCGCGAGTTTTGCTTCAAGATTGGTGCTCGCCGGCAGCTTCGGCAGTTATCGCGACTACTGGTCTATCGGCGGTCCTTATTCGCTGCGCGGCTATGACTACTATGCATTTACCGGCAGCAAAATAGGGTTTCTCAATCTTGAGTTCCGGTTCCCATTCATTGACCGCCTGAATATTGCCTTTCCTCTGCCCCTTGAGATCAGGAGCATCCGGGCCGACATCTTTGCCGATCTCGGAGGTGTGTACACTGATTCCTTCAAGCTCTACGAAACCGACGACGGGTTTCGCTTGAAGGACCTTAAGTTGGGTATCGGTGCCGGTTTGAGGTTCAGCTTCATGTATATCATATTCAGAATGGATTTTGCGAGAGCCCACAACATCAAGGGTTGGTACGAATACTATAACTCGCCCACCGACTACCAGCGTTCAGAGTGGAAGTTCTATCTGACCTTGAGCCCGGATTGGTGATCATTAGATAGTCTGCTTCAACCCCGCCGGACAATGAACAGAGTTTGCATCGCTCTGGTTGTGTTGCTGTTATTAACGACAGATTGTAAGCAAGAACAGGTAGTCGTCGTTGACTTCTGGCATGTGATGGGTGGGCCACTCGGCCGCCGTCTCTCTGAGATGATCAGTGATTTCAACAAGCTGCACCCCGAGGGTGAGGTGAGGGCAGCGCACATGGGCTCGTATGATGTGTTGGCGCAGAAGTTGATGGGCGCGATCGCGTCGAACAATCCTCCGGTGATTGCCCAGATGTATGAGTCGTGGACCGATCAATTCCTCGAGGCCGGTGAACTCGTACCCCTGGCCGAGTTCGTCCAGTCTGATCCGTCTTTTGATCTCAAGGATTTCTTCCCGGTGTTCATCGAGGATTGTACGTATGAAACCTTGCTCGTGACCCTGCCCTTCAACAAAAGCATTCCAGTGTTTTACTATAATGTTGACCTCTTCGAGAAGTACGGTATCGATTCGTTCCCGGCCGATTGGGAGGACTTCAGGCGTGTTTGCTCACGAGTCAGAGAAAGCGGCGTCTGGCCCACTTCATGGCCGCTCGACGTCTGGTATTTTTCGACCATGCTGTATCAGCGCGGTGGTATACTCTTTGACGAGAAAAAGCGCCAGCCAGGTTTCAGTTCATCCGAGGGAATAGCCGTCATCGAGTACCTTGTAGAACTCGTGCGGGATAGTCTTTTTTATCTGAACCCTGGTTTTCAGCGGCAGGATGAGTTCCTCTCCGGGAATGTCGCGATGATTCCTGCTTCAGTGGTCTCATGGGCATTCATGAAAGACAGGTCCGTGTTCAAGATGGGCGTGGCACCGTTCCCCCAGGGAGAATACCAGGCGGTTGTGATCGCCGGCACCAACATCGGCATGTTCAAGAAATCAACCAGGGCAGAGAAGGAGTTGGCGTGGAAGTTCATTGAATGGTTTCTGCGTCCTGAGAACCAGATGCGCTGGACCGAAGCAAGTTATTATCTGCCGACAAGACGCAGCACGACGAAAACCGCGGCTTATCGCGAATTCACCGCCGTAAACCCTCCCTACGAGCGGTTGGTCACCCAGCTCGAATTTGCACGAACCGAGCCGAAAACTCAAGAATGGTTCGCGGGCCGGATATACCTCAACGATGCGATCGAGGAGGCGATGAGGCTCGAGCAGAGCCCTGAAGAGGCACTGAAAGGCGCGGCGACCCGTCTGCTTTTGGAATTAAGATAGCACTATTCAGCGAGCAACACCACCTTGCGGGTTGTTGTTTCGTTCTCATAACCGGCCTTCAGGAAGTATATGCCGGAGGACAACTTCCTACCCTGTAGATCAGTGCCAGGCCAAAATACTTCATGGTCACCCGTATCGAATTTCCTATCGCAAATGTTAGCCACCGCCCTGCCGGTGACATCATATACTTTTAATGACACTGATCCGTTACGGGGTATTGTGAAACATATCTTCAGATTTCCTATGCAGGGGTTCGGGCTTGTCGCCCGCAGGACGAATCTGTCGATTGATGTACTTGCCCAAGATTCAATACCTACCTCACTCGCGGTCATGACCCTCATCATGAAGTCGTATGTTGTCCAGGCATGCCACCCAGGAGACCCAGGGTCAGTCCAATAATAGTATGATAAACTATCTAGCGGTCGCGTGTTATCCATGCCGATGGTAGGTGCGCCCGGTGTATTTGATAACCAGTGTACAACCACCCAGAAAGGATCGCTGTTCGTCATTTGTATCGGCGTCGTGAATTCCCTGACCGCCCAGCCCTGACCGCCGGACCGGATGGTGTCGGGGCCTGCTATGTGGTAGGTTGGATCTAGACCGGGTAAGCCGAGTGAATCTCTGTTCAATGATACGGCTATCATCGAATCGTTGTTGCAGTAGAAACGAACGCGTGTGATATAGTATGGCGGGGAAAGACATGGGATCATTTTTTCGGCGAACTTATTATCGAAGTAATTGGCAGAGACATAACCATAAACATCCAAGAATCCATCGTCATATAGTATTTCGGTTGTTACGTAGGAATTCGTGGACAGCGTATCATTGGAAGGTATGTAATCATCTGCTACCTCGGTGAAGAAATACACTTCATATAAACCTGTATCGGTAGGAATCCAGGTGGGTGAGAAAGTCACCAGTTGCGAACTGAACGGACCGAGATAGTACTGGCCAGTGCCGGTATAAACAAGGGTTCCTACGCCATCGTATATCTCACAGCCAGCCGTAATATTCTCTGTGTAGCTGCCGCGATTGGTGACGGTTGCGCGCGGCGCGCTAGCATAGTTGACCGTAATCTCATTGAATGGATAGGAAATGCCTGTTACCGTACCGTCGTGATAGCATATGCTGCTCTGTCTGAGCGTGTCATTCTGCGGAAACTCGTCACCGGATAGTATGGTAAGCATCGTGGTCGAATATTTTCCGTATGCTGGCACGTTCCAACTCGGCGAGAAAGTC
>JBFEPB010000185.1:0-4097 GCA_041550295.1 bacterium
AGTAGATAAAAGGTTTGAGTAGTTCGATCTCATCATCGATCCAAAGAATTTTCATTTAGAAACTCCCGGTAGATAAACCTCAAAGCAAGTTCCTTTCGAACTAGTTGCTCGCAAGGATAGCCTGCCCTTATGATATTCTTCGATTATCCTCTTTGTAAGAACAAGTCCTAATCCCCATCCGTATTTCTTTGTTGTGTACCCTGGTCTGAAAATGCTCTTGCTGCTTTTGATGCCTCTTCCGGTGTCCGTGATCTCAATCAATGCTCCATTCACGTCATATGTCCTTATCTTTATCTCACCTGGGTTGGCGCCGATCGCATCCAGTCCATTCTTGAGGATATTTTCGATCGCCCATCCCAGCAGGACATCATCGAATTTTACCGCTGGCAATTTGCCGTATGTCTCTTTGAATTTAATATTTGCGTGTGCACGTCTCCTGATGTAATTCACTGAGTTCTTTATCGCATCGGTCGGGTCTTTCTCCACGAGCCGAGGCGGCAGCCCGATGCGTGAGAATTTCTCAAGTACTTCACGCATTCGCGCAGCATCCTCGTGAATGCCGGCGTATATCTCGCTGTCGATCTGTCCTCGTATTGTCTCAAGCCAGCCAACCAGGGATGAAAGCGGCGTTGCCAGCTGGTGGGCCGTTTCTTTGGCCAGCGAATTCCAGATTTTTTCCTCTACGCTCTTCCGGTAGACAAGATAACCCCAGAAACCCAGGAAGAGGAAGGCGATCAGAAAGATCGTTTCAACGAAAGGCAGTATTTGCAAAGATCTTGTGAACGGTGAGAGACCCCAGTGCACGTGCCCCAATAGCGTTGAATCCGCCCCGTGCTTGATCACCATAGGGATGGGTTGTTGAACACGATCCAGTCTCGCGACTGCCTCGTGCAGATCTTCCTCCTGTATATTCTTTGATGAATAAGGTACTCCGTCGGCATCGGTCAGGATCACCGGAAAATCGATACGCCTGATCACCATATCATAGAACAGTTCGACCAATCTCTCTTCATCAACACTTGGCCCACGGGCAAATTCTGCGAAGAGGCGCGAAGTTGTCTCCGTTTCTGTTTTTATACGCTGGATGAGATATTTTGAATAAATGAAAGTCACGAGACCTATCAGCGCTATACCGATGAGAAAATATATGGCAAGTGCCCTTGAGCTCAATCGGTGCCTTAAGATCATGGTATTTGTTTTGTGACTATTTCTTTATTGTGTATGAGTGCAAACTCATAGAAGGCGTCTTTTCTTCCATGATAGGCATCGGTAATGTAAAGGACTTTCCAGACCTCAGGGTCCTCAGACATTATGTCCTTTCCTACGACAATGCTGCTTCCCTGCCATTCGATCGGTTCGGCTTCATTAACAAACAGCAGAGGGCGTTTCTTGGCGAATTTTCTCTCGATTGCTTTTAGTTCGCGGCTGTAGAAATGAAACATTTCCTTGCCATTATCCGGTTCGACGTTAAGGAATTCTGATAGGGATGTATAACCGTCTTTAACAAGGATGTTGTAGTACGGGAATACGCCCTTTCCGTAGAATGATATTCTTTTCTGGATATGGCCAAGATAGGGCAATGATATATTGGGGGGCTGGTTCAATTCAATAAGGAAATGAAAATGCCTGTTGTCCAGTTGAACGGCTACTCTTTTGTAGTCCTCTGAGAATATCAGGGGTGGTTTTTCGTAAATGATGATATCGAATTGTTTTGTTTTCATGATGGAACGTATCATCTCCAGTTTCTTGGACATGAGCAGCACCACATTGCCGGTTCTGCTGAGACCCATTAGAAAAGGAACGGCCTTGAAGAAATCGGCAGCGTTTTCTGGTACAGACACCAGATGCCAGAACTTTTTCATTATGCCAAGGGGCTTAAACGGCCGGTAAAATCTCCTTTTACTTATTTTCAGGTAGAGAGGGGCAAATATTTTCATTGAGCTTTTTTCCTTCTTTTGAGTATGTATTCGGGGCTCGATTTGCTCTGCAGAACAGATTGAGTGATAATACACTTATCAACGTTCTTTTTGTCAGGAAGATGGAACATTATATCAAGCATGTGATGCTCCATGATCGACCGGAGAGCCCGCGCGCCGGTATTATACTTAAGGGCTTGCTCAGTTAGTTCGGCTATTGCATCATCGGTGAATTCAAGGGTGACGCCTTCCATTTGAAAATACTTCGAGTACTGTCTTAGCAATGAATTTTTTGGTTTTACGAGGATCTCTGCGAGTGCGGTCTTCGACAACTTATGCATAGGAGCGATCACCGGTATGCGGCCGACGAATTCAGGCAGTAGTCCGTATTTTACGAGATCATCTGGTTCTATCGATTCGACCACATCGTCGTAATTGCTCTTTCTATCATGTGGTTTGCCCAGGAATCCCATGGTCGAACTGTCGATTCTTCTTGAAATCAATTCCTCGATTCCGGTGAATGTGCCGCCCAGGATGAATAGAATATTCGACGTATCTATGCGTATATACTCCTGCTCCGGATGCTTGCGGCCACCCTGTGGCGGAACATTTGCTTCAGTACCCTCGAGTATTTTCAGGAGCGCTTGCTGTACGCCTTCTCCTGACACATCTCTTGTAATGGATGGAGAATCTGATTTCCGCGTTATCTTATCGATTTCGTCGAGATAAACGATACCGATCTCGGCGGTCTTTGTATTGTAGTCTGCGGCTTGGAGCAAACGGAGTAGTATATTCTCAACATCCTCGCCCACATACCCGGCTTCGGTGAGAGGCGTCGCATCGGAAATTGAAAAAGGCACCTGGAGCAGGCGAGCGAGCGTCTGTGCGATGAGCGTCTTACCAGTGCCGGTCGGTCCAACCAGTAATATATTGCTCTTCTGGATCTCTACATCGTTCTTTTTGTTGCTGATCCTCTTGTAGTGATTGTACACGGCTACCGAGATCGCCTTTTTTGCGAGCTCTTGTCCGATCACATACTGATCCAGAAATGATTTTATTTCAGCTGGTTTGGGCAGAACGAAATCGTTAAGCGGGGAGAATTCTTCTTCATCTTTTATGATGCCGTTGCACAGCACAACACATTCGTCGCAAATGTATGCCCGCTTGCCCCGGAACATTCTTTTGACCACAGGTTTTGGACGTTGGCAGAAAGAGCAGACGATGCGGGGCACTTCTACTTACCCTTATCGAGGATTTCGTCAACGATACCGTATTTCTTTGCCTCCTGGGCCGACATGAAGTAGTTGCGATCGGTATCCTTGGCGATCTTGTCTTCGGTCTGTCCGGTGTGCTTCGCGAATAATTTGTTGAGCACTTCTCTTATCGTCAGCACTTCTTTTGCATGTATTGCGATATCTGACGCCTGCCCCTGGAATGCTCCCTCGGGTTGGTGTATCATTACACGGGCATGCGGCAGTGCATATCGCTTGCCGGTCGCACCGGCAGTTAGCAACAACGCTGCCATGCTTGCTGCCATGCCGATGCATATCGTCGAGACCTGTGGTTTCACGAATTGCATGGTATCGTAAACAGCCAATCCTGACGAAACAATGCCTCCTGGTGAATTGATATACAGATTGATATCTTTTGATGCGTCCTCAGCAGCCAGGAAAAGCAATTGCGCCATCACAAGGTTGGCGACGTTATCATCGATTGGTGTTCCGATGAAAATGATCCGCTCTTTGAGAAGCCGGGAGTAAATGTCGTAGGCACGTTCGCCGCGGCCGGTTTGTTCAATGACGAACGGGATTGGTATCATTAGCTACCTCCTTTGGAGTCAATATACGACTCTTTTCGCTGATCTTTGCGTTTTTGTAGATAAAGTCCAGCGTCTTTTCGCGGCTAAGGATAATGCCGAGATAGTCGATGACATCACTGCGGTTTTCCTTGGTTAATTTTATTCCCATCTTTGCGACCAGGTCCATTATTTCCGATTCCCCAACCCGCAGATTCTCCTTCTGGGTGACCTTGTTGAGGATGAGATTGAAGCGCACTCTTTTCTCTGCCACGTTCCAGAAACGTTCTTTATTTGATTCGGAATCTGGTAGTCCGTAATCCTGAAGGATTTTCTCGTATTCTTTCTGGATCATGGTATCCGGCACCTTGAATTTTGTTCTTTCG
>JBFEPB010000186.1:0-4094 GCA_041550295.1 bacterium
AAGGAGATATCAGGCAACGCAGGCCTGATAGATGTTATCTCCAGAACCATGGATCTGATAAACATGTGCGATTACAGATCTCAATTGCAGCTTGCAAATATAATCATCAAGCCGAACGTCGATCCCTTCAGGTCATCAGACTTCGGCCGTGCTGCCGAATTGATAGCAGCCGGCGAAAAGGCTGCACAAGCAGCTCTACCCGAGATCAGGAATAAACTGAATGGTCGAAAGGTGATTGCACGACCAAAGAAAATCAAACAACGGCCTCTCCCCTATGTCAGTGATGTTCAGTTCAAGGGGCTAAGAGTTACCAGTACTTCAACCGTACGCCATCTAGTAAGAACAAAACCCGGGACAGAACTCGACTTCAAGAAGCTACAAAATGATCTGGTCTCGCTATACAATACCGGCCTGTTCCTTAACGTGAATTATGAACTCGATCTCCAGACCCCGGATTCAGTCAGCATAGTTATCCGGATCGAAGAACGCCAATATGGCTTCTACGCGCTGGGTGTGCGCTATGATAATAGCGATGACCTTATCCTGGGGATCGAAGCCGGACAGGGTAATCTTTGGGGAACCGGCGCGAGCATTCGGGCGGCCTTGAATCTCGGCAATCCCCGTGCCGGCAGGCTGGGTCTGACCGGAACCAGGCTCTTCGCCTTTCCATTCGGCTACCGGATAGACGTCTTTCGGGGTTCGATCGAACGTCCTTTTTTCGAAAATGGCGACTGGCTGGCCGATTACACAACGACGTATCACGGAGGTTTGGTCGAAGCTGGCTACATTCTGGGAGAAAATGCTTTCTTCAATCTTGGCGTTACTGTCAGGGAGGCGGTTTACAATTTCCCCCAGTTATCGGCCTTTGATTCTATCCCGTCAAATGAATGGACAATCGGACCGACCTTTGAGCTCGAATACAGTAGTTTCGACGACCTGCACTTGCCAAACAAAGGAGCCTCATATAAATTGTACGTATTGTATGCGGTTGAAAAATTGAAGGCGACATCTGATTTCGTGCGGATCGATTTTTCGTTTGACCAGTATATACCGCTGTCTTCACGTGTCTTGTTACACCCTGGACTGGACCTCGGCCAGTCCACCGGAGAAATGGCATGGGACTTTTACTATCACACGGGTGGTAGCGATTTTATTGGATACGAGAATGGCGCCTTTACCACAACTGACCGCACGATACTGCGCCTCGGTCTTGAGTTCAGGGTACTCAACCTAATGGGCCAGGAAGAATACCCTCTGTATCTGCAAATACTGTCAAATGTCGCTACATTCGAACGACTGGATGAATTTGTCAGGGCCGACGATCCCGCTTCGAGGCTTCATTGGGGGATCGGTGTAGGTGCCAGGACGAACACACCCCTCGGCCCGTTCCGGATCGCCCTGGGGATCGGAGACATTAATAAAGAGAACGTAGATGCCAGGTTCAATTACTACGTATCGATAGGGAAGGAATTCCGCTACACTAAATAACCCTGCGTTCAAGGAACATTCCCAGAACGCATTTTATCACTTGACTTCCTGCTGTAAAAAATGATAATTCTATTCAAGAGTATTTTATGAATCGTAGAAGTATTTTTATTCTATCACTCGTTGCATTAGCATACGCACAACCAGCCCACAATTCAGAAGAAGTACGCGTCGGCCTTACACTATCCGCGGGCGGAGCTCTCGGTTTAGCCCATATCGGCGTGCTAAAAGTGTTCGAACGCGAGCAAATACCAATCTCCTGTATTTCATCAAATAGCATGGGAGCGATAATAGGAGGTCTCTACGCAGCGGGATACAGCGCTGCCCGGATCGAAAGCATCGTAGTAAATATGGACTGGGAAGCGCTACTGACCCCCAGTATTCTGCGCACAACGAGGTACTTACCGAAGAGTCAACAGAGCCATAGATATGTTTTCAGATGGTCACATGACAAATTCATACCGTCGGTACCAAGCGAAATAATTTCCCTGCAGCAGGTCGAATTTGCATTGATGAGGCTATTGTCCAAAATAGAATATGATACTGAATATTCATTCGACAGTCTTAAAATACCTATCCGCGTCATAGCGGTTGATCTCGTCTCAGGACGCAGGGTTATTATGAAAGAGGGGCGACTCGATCAAGCGATTCGCGGGAGTATCGCAATACCCGCAGTGTTTGCACCCCAGCGCGGCACCGAAAGCGGAATACTCGTAGATGGCGGTGTACTCCAGTATTTCCCAGTTGATCCACTCGGTGAATTTGACCCCGATGTGATAATCGCCAGTCTGACGGTTTTGCGAGGAAGTAGCACGGGAAGATCCATCACGGATGTTGTTAGCCGTTTGTCGAATATCAGAGGCTTTGAGGATATTGAATATCAGAAGTCACTGGCTGACGTCGTCATAGAACCAAATCTCAGCCGCTTCGGAGCCCAGGACTACGCCCGCGCCGAGGAAATCATACAGGCAGGTGTAGAAGCTACTGAATCAAAGCTCGGCGAGATACGTTCGGCCCTCGCGGGACGCAAACCGGTATCAAACGATAAACGCATCGATGAAAGACATGTTCCCTACATAAGGAAGATTGAATTCGACGGACTCGGAATAACACGCCAGGCCACGATCCGCAAGAAAATGCGTTCACATCCCGGGAGACCCCTCAATTTCGATCTGCTGATAGATGATATGACAGAACTCTACGAAACCGGACTTTTCAAGCATGTAGATTATGAACTGAGATCGTTGAATGAGGACACTGTGGACATTTTGATAAAAGTGGAGGAAGAGGCCTACGGATTTTATCTGCTTGGGATAAAGTACGATAACGCGAATAATGCAACGCTCGGACTCGAAATCGGTCAGAGCAATGTTTTTGGCATTGGTGCATCAGTTCGTGCTATTATGCATCTAGGTGACCCGAATGAATATCGTCTAGGTATTACGGATACTAAGTCTTTCATCGTACCCTTTGGTTATGAGATCAATCTGTTCTGGAATTCCATCGACCGTTCTTTCTACGAAGCAGGAACATGGGCTAGTGACTATAACATCGACTGCCGTGGCGGAATGGCTGAGTTATGCTATGCGTGGACCGAGCAATCGTGCTTCAGGCTCGGCATGAAAGCTCACCAGGCGGAATACAGATTCCCCGAGTCTTCCTTCTTTGATACACTACCGCAGCAAGAATGGGTAACGGGTCCAACCTATGCCTTCGAACTCAGTACTTATGACAATCCATATTTCCCGGTCAGAGGTGGCAGATACGATTTCCATTTGTTCATCGCACTCAAGAAATTAGGGGGACGAAATGACGCTCTGAAAGTCAGCGCAAGCGTCGACCAATTGCTTCCTCTGACATCCTGGTTGATCGTTAATCTCGGCATGTATTTGGGTACGTCGTCCGGACAAATGCCCTGGGCAGAATACTACCACACCGGAGGCGCAGACTTCACCGGCTTCGGCCATGAGGAATTCACAACAGCATACAAAACAAAATTGAATCTTGGTTTTGATTTTCCACTTTTTTCAATATTCGGCAACAATAGCCCGATAATCTTCCAGCTTCTGGCAAACGTAGCCACCTTTGCGCCACCGGACTCAGTACTATTTGAATGGGACGATCGTTCAATAGAAGATTTCGAAGTCGGAGTCGGTTCTGGCATTCGTGTAGATACACCAATCGGCCCGCTTCGACTGACCTTCGGAATCGGTAATCTGCACCGAAAACCTATCAGCAACAATATAAAATATAGACTATTCTTCTCGCTCGGAAAGGATTTTTGTTATACTAAGTAGCAGGCTGCAGACCCTCACTTCGTTTTCCAAAGTGTGACTACTACGGCACACACAAAAGCAACCATGAATGTTGCTGCTCTTGCAGTAAATAAGGCATCAAGACCCGTGGTCATCCACACGATGGTCGTAACAAAACCTGACACCAGAGACGCAATCACACCTGCAGCACTGAATCTTTTCCAGAAAAAGGACAAAATCACGGCCGGTGCGAAAGAACAACCAATCCCTGCCCATGCCCAGCCGACGATCGTATAGATAAGACTCTTTGACGTGAATGCCATCGCGAGTGCGATCAAACCGACCACAAGTATC
>JBFEPB010000187.1:0-4086 GCA_041550295.1 bacterium
GGTGATCCTGGGACCTTCCGGTAGCGGCAAATCGACCCTGCTCCATCTTATTAGCGGGCTTGACCGGGCGACCAAGGGTACGGTTGTTTTCGATACAGTAGAGATCACTTCACACGATGATATGCGCCTATCGCAGATCCGTAACAAGAAGATGGGCTTTGTATTTCAGTTTCATCATCTGCTAGCAGAATTTTCATGTCTTGAAAACGTCGCGTTACCTGCGCTCGTCAACGGCGCAAACAAGGAGGGAGCGTACCAGAAAGCTCTTAATCTGTTAGAACGCTTCGACATCGGTGACAAGAAGAACCGGTTACCAGATGAGATTTCCGGCGGTGAACGTCAGCGTGTTGCAATTGCCCGGGCGATGATCAACGATCCTTTGATTATCTTTGCCGATGAGCCGACCGGGAATCTAGATGAGGGTAATACTAATAAACTGCTCGAGGTGTTTGGCAGTCTAAAGGATGAAGGCAGGACAATAGTGCTAGTAACCCATTCCCTGGATATTGCGAAGTTTGGCACCGATGTGTACAGATTGAAAGAAGGAAAGCTGTATGCTGTGTGATGACTGCAAGAATAGACCGGCTTCAATATTCTTTAAGGAAGTATTACCAGACAAAACAGTTGAACTCAATCTTTGTGAAGAGTGCGCTTCCAAGCGCGGTCTGCTGGGTGCCAAGAAGCTAACACCGATAGAAATCATGCACAAATTGCTGAAGCAGAAGAGTGCTCAGGATGAAAAGGTGATCTGCCCGCGGTGCTACATGTCTCTTGCTGAATTCAAGAGAGTGGGACGGTTCGGCTGTGCCCAGTGTGTGGCTACGTTTGATGAACACATACGGCATTTCATAAAGCAAATACATCAGAGTGATCGCCACGTCGGTAGGAAATCTCAGGCCGGGACGAAGAAGGGTTTTGAGATCTATAGGCTACGCGAAGATCTCAAGAAGGCGCTGGATAATGAGGCGTACGAAGAAGCCGCCAAGATAAGGGACAAACTCAAGAACTATGGCATCAAAGATGTTTGATAATATCCGCTGGCTCATTCCGTCTTCGGATAAGACTCTGCCGTGCGGCGAAGAGAACGAGATTGTTGTTTCTTCGCGCATAAGGGTGGCACGTAATATCGAAAGCATTCCTTTTGAATTGAAGATGAAACAACCTGACGCCGAATATCTGATTGGTCTCATACATTCAATAATCGATGGCAAGATCCGTGGTGATTTTTTTGACTTGAAGGATCTGAAACCCCTGGAAAGAGAATCGCTCCTGGAATGCCATCTTGTGTCGCCGGGTTTTACCAAGAAGGAGAAGCCCACCAGTGTGTTCATCAACGAAGGCGGAAATGTTTCGTTGATGATAAATGAAGAGGATCATCTGCGATTTCAGGGAATCGGCTGCGGTTTGAATTTCAGTGGTCTCTCGTCAGAGGTTTTCAGAATGGATGAATTCATCGGTGACAACGTCGATTATGCATTCAGTGACCGCTACGGATTCATAACATCATGCCCTACTAATATCGGTACAGGCATGAGGGCTTCGATATTCATGCATCTTCCCGGTCTGGTTTTCACCAATGAGGTAGAGAAGGTACTCAAAGGGGCCATGCAGATCGGCATGACCGTTAGAGGTATTTATGGGGAGGGAAGCGAAATCAGGGGAAGTCTGTTCCAGATATCGAATCAGCATACAATCGGGTTCAGAGAAGGGGAATTGCTCGAGAGGATCACCAAGTTGGCAAAAATGATCATTGATATCGAAAACAAGGCGCGCGATGTCATATTGACCAAAGCGCGGAGCGAATTCGAAGATAAGATATTCCGGAGCCTAGCGATCCTCAAAGCAGCACGGACCATAGACAGTACTGAAGTGCTGAATCTTTTGTCGGCATTGAGATTCGGGGTTGGTGCTGGTATTGTCAAAGACATTACACTACAGACACTCAATGAAATAATGGTGGTTTCAAGGCCCGCAAACATTCAACTCTACTTCGGCGAACTATTGGAGGAACACGAGAGGGATATCAAACGGGCCGAATACATAAGAAAGAGACTCGGCGCTGGTTAGGATTTGTTGGTCTACCCATTGCCTCCCATTCACCCGAAGCCATGATAACACCTGGATATGAAGAGTAGTGTGAGCAAGAGAAAGGCGAGGCATCAAAGACAGGTGCGCTTTGAAGACCGTAGTGATATCGATGAAATAGTATTTCTCGGTACTGGTGGCGCGCGCTATGTCATTGCCAAGCAGTTGAGGGCAACGGGCGGCATGCTCTTTCGAATGGCGGGCAAGAATGTGCTAGTCGATCCAGGCCCGGAGTCTCTCTATCGCTTTTTGACTTATCTGCCAGGGTTATCTCCGGAAAAGATAGATGCGATAATACTAACTCACAAGCACATCGATCACAGTGCAGACGTCAATGTCTATCTCGATGTCATGACCAAGGGTGGCAATGACAAACGGGGGATTCTTTTGGCGCCGTCTGATGCTTTTGGCGAATATGGTGTGATCCATAAATATCTTCTTGAGTTTCTTGATGATACGATAATCATCAAGGAGAACCTTAATTTCAAACTTGGTGACCTCCAATTTTATTTTCCTATCAAACATGAACACCGAGTTGAGACGTACGGTTTTAAACTCACCCACCGGGACCATACGATATCATACATAACCGATACAAAATACTTTGCTGGGTTAATCGAGGCATATGCCGCGGATATCGTCGTCATGAATTTGATCAAATTGGGGCCGTCTGAGATCGATCATTTATCGGTTGACGATTGTGCAGAAATAATCAGCGGCATTGAACCGAAGGCAGCGATCGTCACCCATTTCGGCATGACGATGATACGGACCGGGCCATGGAACGTAGCACGTCAGTTGAAGGAAAGGACGGGTGTTACGGTACTGGCGGCTGAGGACGGCAAGCACTATCCTATAGACAAATTGCTGTCATACGGGCATCCAGTATAGTTTCGGCGTTAAATCTTCACAACTCACAACAGACATCAACGTTCATTCGATCTAGTTAAGGGTATGCAATTTGTGAATTGTGAAGATTTGACCCCTGTGCCATTAGAACGCAAGTCTGTAATCGATGTTGTATTTTAGCCCGAGACTGCGGATCTTTTCCCTCAGATGGACTTTGTACATTTTCCGGTTTGTATAATATGTATTGAATGATTCAAGTCTTTCAGGGAAGTGTTTTTTGACAAGGCGCTGAGTGTTGCGCCATACCTTTGGGTAAGGATTCAGGGTGTCGAACATGACATACTCAGCACCAGCGGCCTTGGCTCCTCTGAAGATGTCCGCAATCGTGGCAGCGGAATCAGATACATATGGGATCACCGGTGCGACAAAGACGCTGGTACGAATGCCGTCCTGAACAAGGGTTCTGATGGCCCTGAATCTCATTTCCCCCGGGGGAGTGACCGGCTCAAATACCTTTCTGATATGTTCGTCCATTGATGTTATCGTGAAACTAACCCTCACTTTGTATAATCGGCGCAGGATGTCAGCGTCGCGGATCACAGTCGTCGATTTTGTCAAAATTGATACACGATGGCGGTAATGTATCAAAATTTCGAGACATTTCCTGGTTATTTGATATTTTAGTTCAAGCGGCTGATACGGGTCACACACCGTGCCGAATGATATGTGGCTGCGTTTCTTGAGCCTCTGGATCTGCCGCGCCAATACTTCCGGAGCGTTGATCTTTACATCGACAAAATCGCCCCATGGCTCAGTGTGTCCAGTGAATTTCTTCATGAAAACTGCATAGCAGTACTGGCATTTGTGGGCGCATCCATAATAAGGGTTGATTGAATAATCAATGCCTGATATACCGGACTTATTGAGGATTGACTTGCACTTGACTTCGTTTATCAACATCAGCCCTCGCTCCTGACATTATAAAACAACGAGATTACTAGTCAAGAATGTTCTGCAAAAGGAACAAGCCAACGCCCTCAACCGGTCAAGTCAAATCCTAAGTACGAAATTTGAAATACTAAACAAATTCGAATATCAAATCACTGATGACCAAAATCGGCTGTTTGGAATTTAGTGCTTCGGATTTTGATA
>JBFEPB010000188.1:0-4039 GCA_041550295.1 bacterium
ATCATTGATAACGAGTAACTCTTCATTGTTCAGGTAGACTATGATTTGGTTACCCATCAGGTGTGCGGCGACATAGTACCATGTGTCTGCACTAAAAGTGAGCGTATCAATCACGGCAATCGGAAGAGGACTGCCATCGCGTACTTTCACGAGAGACAAGGCGCTGGTGGTGAACTGTATCAGGTAGTAGTTATTCGCATCCTGATATCTCAGGATGAGGCCTGTTCTCCATGACCAGCCCGACGAGCCGAGGATCTTAATATTGACGCCGATTGAGAAATCATCGAGCGTATCCTTTAGTACAACCAGGGAGTATGTGGTGCTCGAAGCGCTATTTGTCGCGCTGTAGACCATTGGCGTCGAATGTCGGGTGGGTTCACCGTAATCCTCCTGGATTTGCCAGGTGCCGATGATGTGACGGAACCCGTAAGGTTCGACAGTACCGACTTGCTCGTTCTCAAAATTGAAGTAGAGTGCATTGAAATAGAGGTCGAATGAATCATTGTCAGTATATGATTTTATCTCAACATTCTCGAAATACAGCGTATCATAGTAGGGTGCTCCAGCAACAACTGTGTAAAGGCCGGGGTCGACTTCTGGAAACTCGTAGTTACCCTGAAAGTCGGTCTGGGTGCTGTACTTATCCTCATCTTCGAGCGTCAACCTGACCGTGGCGCCCTCCAGAAAATCTCCCACATGGTCGTAGGCAGTTCCAGAAAGGTATCCTTTGTCCGGATTGTTCGGATCGTAAGGGTTATCCCTCGGAGGTTCGAGGCAACCCGTGACGATGAGAAGGGAAAGGCAAAATATCATTGAAAGCCATTTCATCTTGATCCCCCATTAAAACTTGACGTAATAGCCCATCCGTAGATGGTCATTGCCTAATGTGCAGATCAGTCCGTGGTCTGGCTCGGTCAGTGACGTCCTGATTGAGGGTTTGTGGAAGATGATGTCGTAGAGATTGTAGGCATGGATGCCAAGAAAAACCAGCGTATTTATGGACGCGACGTTATGCCAGAACTTGTACTTATCATAGGCGTCGTCAAATGCTGTCGATGGCTGCGTCCAGGACAGATCCATATACTCGTCGTGTTTATCCTCCGTGATCATCCATGAGCCAAGAGTGCTGACCAGAGTAATACCGTAGGCGATCATGAGTTTCTTGCCCTTGTTTTTTTCACCACGGTACATCTGACCCCACCCGGCAACACAGCAGGAGCGAATAACGGCATCAAAACCACTGATCTTGGCTGGCTCAGCTGCTGGAGTCGGTTCGGCCGGTTCAATCAACGGCGCTGCAGCTATTTCCGCTTTTGCCTCTTCGAATACCTTGATGATCTTTGGGGAGACCGTGGCCGCATCCAGTTCCAACTCCGGATCCAGGGCGAGTGCTTTCTTAAATTGCACCTTGGCCCTGGTACGGTCCCCAAACGCGACATAACTGAACGCCAGGTATTTATAGGCTTCTACCTGATCGGCGGTTTTCAGCTGTTTCAAGTACTGCAAGGCGCTTTCCAGTTCCTTGATCGCAAATTCATATTCGCCAGTATAGTAATAATCCTTTGCTCTGTTAAGCATGGTTTCAAGAGAATCCTCACTGACCGACTGTGAGATTCCGATTTGAATCATCATGCACAGCAACAGTAGTATGTGGGCCACCTTTAACATGTCACCTCCCTATTTATGGGCCAACTTGATCGTCTTTCTCAATGTTTTGTTGACCTCAATGACTATGACTTCTTCATAAGGAACAAAAGAAGGATTAATTAATTTCAGAGTATGCTTTCCAGCTGCCAGCTGGATCGGTTCGGCAATGGGCGTCGTTTCGTAGAACTTCCCATCGATATAAACATCAGCCCACGGTTGCACGCTGATCTTCAGCCGACCGCTGAACGGTTCGAGCTTCACGTCAAGAGAAACGGTCTGTCCGGGTTTAAAATTGACGTTTTTTTGCCAGGTTTGGAAATTAGGATTTTCGAGTCTGACTCTATGAGTGCCGGATGATACTTCTATCGCTCTGGCGAGCGGAGTAGTTTCGACATACTTACCGTCGATGTATATCTTTGCCCAGGGATCAACATTGACCCTGAAATACGATTTCTGCGCAGTCCGTCCTGTTTCCCTCAGCACAATCTTTGTTAGGTTGACCGAAGCATTGGTCGTCTTTTCGGATTGTATGACCGGTTTGAATTCATACGGCTGATAGCCGTTTTTCTCCAATCGTATATCGTGCTGCCCTGACGCGAGGTCTTGCACGGTGCACGGCGTCGTGAGACTGATATCCGTGCCATCTACTATCACGCGAGCGCCAGCTGGGGTTGAGTTGATTGAGATGCTGCCCGTGAGCACCCTGGCGACCAACTGGATGAGCATTGCATTCAGCGAAATAGTGTCGCCTGCCTGGACAGTAACATCCTGGGTATAAGACTGGTATCCAGCCTTTCTTACTTCTAATTTATGCTCACCTGCAGTGATACTATCGATCCTGGAAGGTGTGGTCATTTTCAAGTCGGCATCGTCGAGATATATTGAGGCGTCGGCCGGTCTTGAATCTATGAACACAGATCCATACGTCAAGCCCTGGGTTTGGGCTTTTTGATTCTTGAAAAAATTGGCGGCAAACAAAATTATTACGAACGCCAGGGCGGTCAGGGCAATAATTCCGACCGGCAGTTTCCTCTTTTGCATCGGTGCTTTCCCGGCTGCGCTGACCTGACTGTGTTTGCGCTTTCGCTTCAACTCGGCCAGACGGGTTCGTGCATTTTCATCCTCGGGATCAAGGAATTGTGCCTTTTCGAATTCCTTTATCGCATCATCGATGTCCTCCTTGCCCGCTGTCGAGTAGTGAAGCCCGCGCTTCAGGTATTTATCTTTCGCTTCCTTTATGTACCGTTGTGAAATTCTTTCCGGTTCGGCAATGAATTCCCCGATATTTTTCGACGGGATTTCAATATTGCGGTTTCTGAAGTAGGCATACACATCTTCGCTTAAGTTGGCAATATTCTGATACCGCATATCAGCTTCTTTCTGGAGCATTTTCTCGATGATCGTGCTGATGCTGTCGTCCACCAGCGGATTAGCGTCAATCGGTTTTGGCGCAGGAACAGTCAGAATTGCATGGATCACGGATGAATAGGTTTCGCCTCCAAATGGCTTGGTGCCGGTGACCATTTCGTAGACAACCACGCCCAGAGAGAAGATGTCGGAACGGGCATCGATCTTTTTGCCGGCTGCCTGCTCCGGCGACATGTATGCAGGAGTACCCACGATCGCGCCGGTCACAGTGATCGATGTCAGGTCCTGGGCTTGGGCGAGTCCGAAATCCGTGATCTTCACCCTGCCATCCTTGTTGATCAGAATGTTTGCCGGCTTCAAGTCACGGTGGACAACACCCTTTTTGTGAGCATGTTCTATGCCCCTACAGATGTCGTAGATAATCGCCAGAGCTATGTCATGGGGAATGAACTTGACCGAAGTTATGATGTCCTTGAGGCTCTTGCCGTCCACATATTCCATGGCGATATAGTACACGCCTTCAGTTTCGCCGTAGTCCAGCATATCGATGATATTATCGTGTTTGAGGCTTGCTGCGGCTTGAGCTTCTCTTTCAAAGCGCGTGATGAAATCCTTATCCTGAGCAAGATGGCCATGTAGTATCTTGATTGCCACTATCTTGCCGGTGGTAACATCGGTGGCTCTGTAAATAGCAGCCATGCCACCGGTGGCAATAAGTTCTTTGATTTCGTAGTTCTTTATTGAACGGTTGATCATTTTCTAACGCAATTATACCAATATTCGTAATCTCGTCAAGCTTTGAGGACATTTCAATGCTCAACTTGACAAATTTATTTATTTGTGTAAGATTTAACAGTGGAGGTAAGATGATACTTCTGATCATAATCATTGCAGTAATCGTTCTGTTTTTCATTTTCATCTACAATAGTCTCGTTGTTAAGAGAACGAGAGTCGAAAACGGCTGGGCGCAGATCGACGTTCAATTGAAGCGGCGGTATGATCTGATCCCGAATCTTGTCGAGAC
>JBFEPB010000189.1:0-4011 GCA_041550295.1 bacterium
ACTACCTGGCCAAGCCGTTCTCGTCACCGGAGCTGCTGGTTTTATCGGTTCGCACCTTGCCGAGCGGCTGGTCGATGATGGCAACCGCGTGATCGGCGTCGATTGTTTCGCCGACTATTATCCAAGGCCGATAAAAGAATCCAACATAGCCATGCTGCGCGAGAAAGATTCTTTCACCTTTCACGAAGATGACCTTTTGCAGATGGATCTCACCAAGTTGTTGGAAGGCGTCGATGTAGTATTCCATGAAGCCGCGCAAGCAGGCGTTCGGGCGAGCTGGGGGTCAAGTTTCAGGATCTATACGGAGAATAACGTACGTGCCACACAATGTCTGCTTGAGGCGGCCCGGCAGATAAAATTGAAGAAGTTTGTATATGCATCGTCATCCTCGGTTTACGGTGACGCAGAGTCTTACCCGACAAAAGAAGACATGAAACCAATGCCCATCTCTCCGTACGGTGTCACTAAGCTGGCTGGTGAACACCTGTGCTATCTATATCGCAAGAACTACGATATTCCTGTGCTTGCTTTACGCTATTTCACGGTCTATGGACCGAGGCAGCGTCCTGACATGGCGTTCAATAAATTCATCAGCGCGATACTCGGTGGCGATGAGATAGTAATATATGGCGACGGAAAACAAACAAGAGATTTTACGTATATTGACGACATAGTCGATGCTAACCTGTCGGCCATGCACACTGAAGTCGTGGGTGAGGTTATTAACGTGGGGGGTGGGTCCAGGATTACTGTTAACGACGCGATACGTGTAATAGAAAAAGTAACCGGCAAAAAGGCAAAAACCAGGTATATCGAGGAACAAAAAGGCGATGTTCGCCATACCGCTGCAGATATTACACGCGCAAAGAAAATGCTCGGCTACGCACCTGCCTACGATCTTGAAAAGGGCATTGCGAGCGAGGTCGAGTGGTTGCGAAAAAACAAACCCTGACGGCTGGTAACGGGGTTCAGGGAATACTCAGATACAAAGCCTCGGAGAAACGGAGAACGACAAGAAGCTAAGAAGTTCAGAGGATGAGACGTTGAGATACGGTGCACCGGAGAACCGGAGCCTCGGAGAAACGGAGAACGTTATTAGCGATCATAACGATCTCAACGTATTCTGGTAAATTCGCAATTCGCATTTCGAAATTCGCAATGTTATCCCAACGTTACTAACGATTTTCGTATCCAGCATCAAGAATCCAGCGCGAATTATGTCCAAATCTCTGATTTGGTAACAGAATTCAGTGTCCCGAAGAATGAGGGGTATCGAGCATCGAACATCCAGGATCAAGGATCTAACGTCATTAACGATCGTAACGTCTTCTTGCCAATCGTTATTTCTTGTTTAGCTTCAGCAGTTGACCGAAGCTTTTCATGCAGAAGAATATCACATTGGAGTGATAATCGAAATCTATGCGGGGGACGAGTAATTCCACCCAGAACCTATTCTGTTTTACAAAACTAAAAAGGTTCTCTACTTCCTGATCATCGAGTCTTGCTGCGATCAGTCTCAGATTTCTTCCGATGTCGAGCTCGGAGACAAGAGCACTGCGCCAAGTTATTTCGTAGTCATGCAGGCTGTAACCGTTCTTGATGACCTGGGTCAGTTTGTCAGCCGCGATCTCGGAGCATAACAGACCGTAGAAAATACCGCCTCCGGTTGTGGTTTTCACCTGGCCCGCGGCTTCGCCGACCGTAAGGATATTGCCGTTATAACTCTTCTTTACCGGGCCGAATGCAATGGGTTTGACCTGCATTGCTTTCTCGTCAAATCCGTGGTTGATGCCAAGTCTCTGCGTGACGAATTTCTTCAGCCACTTCTTACCTCTTTGAGTGAGCAGTACGCCGATCTTTGCCTGTCCTTTGCGAAAGGGAACAAGCCAGCCGAACGAACCGGGTGCAAAATCCCGGCCGATGTGGATCTCAAGTTTTGTAGGAGAGTGGGGTAGTGTTATTTCAACCTGCGAGCCGTAGAGAAACTGCGACGGTGAAGCGAGTCCGGCTTTCTCGTGCAATCTGCAGTCAACGCCTGTCGCGATAACAATCGCTTTCGTTTGAAAGATCTGACGGCTGCTTCTTACCGAATAAAAATACGGCGCGCCTGATATGTCCCTGACCCGTTGGTCAAGAAACACTTCAACGCCGCGCTTCTTTGCCTTCACGAATAACTTATGGTCGAACAGATCACGATCAACCACGTATGCGAAGGAATCCTTTTGCTCATATTCTAATCTCTGACCGAAGGGCGAGAAGAACGATATCGAATTGATGCTTGAGAGTACCGTGTCGAAGGGGATGTCATAGCGTTCAAAGGCCTCTTTTCCAATTACTCCTGCGCAGATCGCACCTTCGCCTATTTTTTTCTTTTTGTCAAGGAGACAGACTCTTAATCCGTTGTCTGCCAACTGATATGCAGTATAAGAACCAATGGGACCAGCGCCGATCACTACTACGTCATATCTACATTTCATAGGTGATTATAGGTATCAAATGGGATAAGTCAACAAGACACGCTACGCTGGGATCCCCTCATCCCTATGGGATTTCGGGACACTGAATTCTGTGGACAAATCAGAGATTTGTACAGAATTCGTGACGGAGAAAGGGAGAAACGGAGCCTCGGAGAACGACGAGAAGCTCGGAAGTTGAGAGGATGGGAAGCTGAGACACGGAGAAGCAGTGAGACGGTAAACGCTATTGACTAACTAAACGACCTCAACGTTTCCCCGTATCAAGTATCCAGAATCCAACGATCTCAACGATAATAACGCTATTAACGGTCATAACGTCTTTTAGTTGACTTCGCTACGCCGTTCCGTATAATAGCCCATGAACAGATACGATGTCGTCGTGATCGGTGCTGGTCCGGGCGGTTATCCCTGCGCGATCCGCCTCGGTCAATTGAAAAAAAAGGTTTTGGTCGTTGAAGAGAAACTACTCGGCGGACTGTGTCTGAACTGGGGATGCATTCCGACCAAGGCATTAAGTTTTGCCGTAGAAATGATAGACAATTTTGAGAAGGCGAAGCGCATGGGCTTTGCCGTGACCATGGACGGTTATGACCTGGATAAGATGCGCATCTGGAAAGAAACAGTGGTCAAGCGGCTAAGGGCGGGCGTCGAATATCTCTTCAAAGAGAACAATGTTGAATGGAAAAAAGGCACGGCGCACCTGGTTGATGCGCACAAAGTAGAGATAAAGTCCGAAGGCGGTACAGAGACGGTCGAGGCTGATTCTATTGTTCTCGCGACGGGAACAGAGGTGATTCCCTTGCCCGGCTTGGATTTCGATCATGACCATATTATCGATACGGATGATGCATTGGATCTAAAGAATGTTCCAGAGAGGTTGCTGGTAATAGGAGCTGGCGCTTCAGGTCTTGAAATGGCGACCATATACTCACGCCTTGGCAGCAAAGTCGTGGTGGTCGAAATGATGGAGCAAATACTGCCGGGAATGGAGACTACGTTGTGCGAGGCATTACAAAAACTTCTGAAGAAATCAGGTATTGAAGTTTATCTTCAGTCTCAGGTTTCAGGATTTGAGAAGAAGGAGGAAGGGCTTCTCGTCTCGATAAAGACACAGGACGAGGTGCGCCAGGAAATTTGCGACAAGATCCTTGTTTCTGTAGGGCGCAGACCGCTTACCCGTGCGTTCGTTGACGCAGGTGTTGAAATCGATGGCAAAGGCTATGTGAAGATTGATAGTTCATTGAAAACGACTGTTCCCAGTATCTACGCGATCGGCGACATCACAGGGCCGCCTCTGCTCGCCCACAAGGCAACAAATCAGGGTGTTCTTGTTGCTGAGATCATTGCCGGACAAAAGAAGACGGTGAAAAAGTCTGCCATACCCTCGTGTGTGTTCACCATTCCGCCGCTATCCTCAGTCGGGCTAACCGAAGCGCAGGCAATTGCCAACGGTCATAAGGTGAGGACTGGCAGGTTCCCCTATCGCGCACTTGGTAAGGCGATTTCGATGCATGAGACCGAAGGTATGGCCAAG
>JBFEPB010000190.1:0-4006 GCA_041550295.1 bacterium
GACCAAAAAAGAGAGATTATCCAAGAAGGAAAGAAAACAAAAATCCACGTCGGATTGGTAATAGAGCAGAGTACAGATTTTCACAAGTTCTGTGTTGGGAACACCAGTCCATCGAGGCTTGTGAGCCTTTGCCAGAGGATATTCCTTTATTCATGACAAATTGGAGGATTGGGTGCGTAATATAATGATTTTAATCGTTTTTTGTAGTATTGTTCTGGCACCATGGACAGAGCAAATGAAAGCACAGGAAATTGTTGCAGGCGAAGCCGCTGATCTTATTCTCAATGAAATAGTTGAAGAAGCGATCTCGAGGGTGAAGCCGGCACTGGTCAGGATACATGCGGTATCCGTGTTCGACCGCCAGGGGCGGGAGATCAAGCGTGAATCGTCGGGCAGCGGTGTGATCATTGATCGGATTGGTCATATTGTGACCAATCATCATGTCGCTGGCAGGGCGATCAGACTAAGATGTACTCTTTTCAGCAAGGAAGAGATCGAGGCTGATGTCGTCGGTACTGATCCGCTATCTGACATCTGCGTCATTAAACTTCGTAATCCAGAAAAGCGCGATTTTCCCTTTGTGGAATTTGGTAACTCTGACGCGTTGAAGGTTGGCGAGTATGTGCTGGCAATGGGTAGCCCGCTTGCCCTTTCGCAGTCAGTGACAATGGGCATTGTCAGTAACACAGAGATGGTAATGCCCGACGTGTTCAGACCGTTCAAACTTACCCTTGAAGGCGAGGATGTTGGCTCTATTGTCCGCTGGATCGGACACGATGCTCCGATCTACCCTGGTAACTCGGGCGGTCCGCTTGTCGATCTCAAAGGCGAGATCGTAGGTATCAATGAAATAAGTTTCGGCATCGCAGGTGCTATCCCGGCGAGTTTAGCAAAAGATGTTGTCAGGCAATTGATCGAAAATGGAAAGGTCACCCGGTCCTGGATCGGGATCGAAGTACAGCCGCTGCTCGAATCCTATGAGAGAAAGGCAGGGGCATTAGTCAGTGGTGTAATCGACGGGTCTCCGGCCGCCGATGCTGGTTTTCTTTCGGGTGATATTCTAATTCATTTTGCCGGAGAGGATGTGACGGTTCGCTTCAATGAAGAACTGCCGATATTCAATCGATTATTGATGAACTGTGAAATTGGTGAGAAGGTGACGGCAGTAGTACTGAGAGATGGTAAGAGAAAAGATTTGACAGTCATCCCCAGAGAGCGAGAGTATATCTGGCCCAGACCCGTTGAGATAAAAAGGTGGGGCATTACGGCACGCGATATATCGTTTATGGCGGCCAAAGAACTGAAACGAAGCAGCCAGGATGGCGTGCTTGTGACGTCGGTACGTCCAGGAGGGCCCTGCGGTAAAGCTGAACCTGCCATGATTCGCAATGACGTCATCACTGCGGTCAACGGAAAGAGGGTTCACAGCGTCGGAGACCTGGTACAATTCACTGAGGAGTTCTCTGCAAAGAATGAAGATATAATGTCAGTACTGGTTTCATTTGAGCGCAAGGACAGTCGGTACATCACGGTTGTGAAATTAGACACGGTCTCGCTAGAAGATCAGGGCAGGGAGCTGCAGAAAGCATGGCTGGGAATCGAGACCCAGGTCCTGACCACGGATCTTTGCGATGCCCTTGGCATGCAGCAACATAGCGGCGTGCGCGTCACGCAGGTTTTTGAGAAGAGCGCAGCAATCCAGGCCGGGATCAGTGTCGGCGACATCATCACCGCGGTTGAGGGTGAACAAATCGAAGCGTCGACCGCATCAGATATCGGAGTACTACCCGCAATGCTGAGGAAATACGATATCGACAGCAAAGTGACTTTGACCGTGCTCAGGGAAAAAATGGAGATGCAGTTGTCAGTAGTATTGGGGTCTTCGCCGCCCGCGAAAGATGAGATGAAGAAATATGAGGACGAGAATTTCGAGTTCACGGTGCGCGATATCGCATTTGAGGATCGGGTTGACCAGCAGTGGGATTTAGAGCAAAAAGGCGTGCTTGTGGAAAATGTAAGCGAGGGGAGTTGGGCAGCGTTGGCAAATCTCGAAGTCGGTGATCTGATCAAGGCAGTTGATGGGGCAAATAGCGATGATGTCAATGCTTTTTCTCTTATCATGGAGAGAATCGCCAACGAAAAAAGAAAGCATGTGGTATTTCATGTATTGAGAGGAATACATAACATGTTCATAGAATTGGTGCCTTCCTGGACCGCAGATTACTAAAAGGGAGGAAAAATGTTTGAACGGAGTATTAAATACATTATTCTATTGTGCTGTATCACAGTCATTACCGCGTGGTCAGACCCTATGGCCGAGAGTGCCCGCGAGATATCAGATAAATCGCAGCATGCCCTGGTTAGCGTGCGCATCGTGCTGGAGGTCAGGCAATCCGAGATGACGGTTGAACGTCTGGCAACAGTGATCGATCCCTCAGGCCTCATGGTCATGTCCCTGGCGAGTATCGATCCTTCAGTACTTGGCTTATTCCCGAGTGGTGTCGATTTCCAGGTCAGAGATATCACGGTCCTCTTACCAGACAAAAAAGAGATACCAGCCAAGATCGTTTTGCGCGATACCGACCTCGATCTTGCTTTACTTCGTCCCTTAGACAAGATCGACGAGTCCCTGGCGTACTTATCGATGAAAGAGGCTGCAGCGCCTGAGATGCTGGACCAGGTGGTTCTACTGTCCAAGCTCGGAAGCTCAGCAAACTACACTGCGCTCGCAGTGCCGGCATGGGTGGTTGGGATCATCACAAAACCGCGGACCTGGTACGTACTGAGCATTTCACCTGACATGGGTGATCTTGGCGCACCGGTTTTCAACATCGACGGCATGATCGTCGGATTTGTCTTGCTGAAGGTCGATGTTACGGCAAAATCAACTCCGTTTGAAATGATGATGAGCGGCGGCGGTTTTAATATCCTGCCGGTCGTGCTGCCGGTTAAGGAAGTGGCAAACGTGATCAGCAAAATGGAATAAACCCCAGGGACAGGCATGCACTTATTGTACTTTTCGGTTTTCAGGCAAGCAACCCAAAGATTTTGGAAAAGGTAAACGTAGTATAGCAGGTTGGAATATCGGATTTGCGGTTACGGCGTGAGATAGCCTAAATGATCAAACAGATCAAGAAATTGATTGGTACGCTGGGAGACAACAACATATCGGCGTTCTATGTTGAAAACAGGAAGCAGGCTCTCCAAAAGGTTATGTCTATGATACCCAAGGGCAGTGTCGTCGGATTCGGTGACTCACTGACGTTGAGACAACTGGGCGTGGTCGAGGCAGTAGCACAAGGTGGCTACACTTTTTTGAATCCTTGGAAACCTGGAATCAGTGTCGAGGAGAGTGTCAGAGTCAAGAAGCGGGCTTTGACTTCAGATGTGTTTGTGACAGGTACAAATGCATTGACATTGGACGGGAAAATTGTCAACGTCGATGGACATGGGAATCGTGTTTCCGCCATGCTTTTCGGTCCAGATAAGGTTATCATAGTGGTGGGAGTGAACAAGATTGTCGATAACCTTGAGGAAGCCCTGAGAAAAATTAAGAACAAAACTGCACCAGCAAACGTTATGCGCCACTCGGAATTTGATCCAATGCCACCGTGCGGTAAAACGGGGATATGCAGTGACTGTAAATCACCATGGAGGATCTGTAATAAAACTGTCATCATAGAGAGGCAGTACAATAACAATAAATACAAACCAGTTATCACGGTGGTAATAGTCGGAGAAGAGTTGGGTCTCTAGGATTACTCCTACATAAATTTGTTCGGGACCAACATACACTTCTGACATTTTCTATTGGGGCCAATGTTTGGTCTTATGATAGGTGACAAGCTGATCGGGATGCTCAATTTGGCTGCCAAATCGGGATGGGCGGTATGTGAGACATATGGTCATTCATACGGACCTCGACAAAGCATTAATTGGATTCACTCTGCGAAGCATCGGATTTCTTGTGTGAACGCTTGTGCCATTTCTGTGCCAATAGTTGACC
>JBFEPB010000191.1:0-3986 GCA_041550295.1 bacterium
CAACCTGTGGACAATCATTGACAAAACATGATTTATAATTAGAATTCGATGTGGACGGTTTTGGAACGATCATCTCACTGATTCTACTCATCACTGCAATCGGCATATTGGTATACATAGCACGTGAGTTGGACGGACTGAAGAAAAGAAAATTGTCCGGTATTATTTTTTTGCTGCTGGCCGTGCTATTCATGCTCGCGCAGGCATCATTCCTTTTGCATCCGGGAGAACGTTATAGGAACTGGTGTGGGCTTTTCGGTCACTACTCTTCTTACGGACTTTTCTGGCTCATCGGGATCTACTTCTTCATCATTCCATTTCTATTGGGATACGCAGGGTATGTTCTGGTCACCGACCCGCAGAAGAAAATCGGCAGCCGTTTACTATTCTTCATCCCGATCGGCTTTATCGCCGACACGCTCCTCGCACTGTTCCTGCGCAGTGAAGTAAATGGCATGCACAGTGGTGGAGCACTGGGCCGCCTGATCAGCGGCTTTCTCACCAGCTACTTTGGCCAGGTAGGCACCTACATAATTCTGGGTTTCAGCATCGTGGTCGTCACACTGATGATGGTCAGAGAGAAGGTCTTTCCGAAAATAAAAACCATACAGGCCGCAGAAGGCATTGCCAAAGAGCCGAAAAAAAAGAAGAAAAAGGAACCAGAGATCAAGAAACCCGCAGCCGGGCCAGAACCCAGACCAAAGAAGCTGACCGAAATCGATTTCAAACAAGAGTTTCTGAACATCCTGCAGGTACCAGCGCAAAAGTATGGTGTTGATACCGAACAATTGCAGAAAGAATCCGAGATACTTACAAAACGCCTTGCCGAATTCGATGTTACTGGCAAGGTGGTTGCAGTAGAATCAGGTCCGGTTATTTCAAGATTCGAATTCCAGCCAGACCCCGGCATCAAAGTGAACCGCATTGCCAATCTTGATAACGACCTGGCTCTCGCGTTGAAGGCTACACGGATCCGGGTCGTAGCACCCATACCCGGAAAATCTGCCGTCGGTATCGAGGTACCAAACAAGGAAAGGAGCTTGGTCTATCTGAAGAACGGTTTGGTCGCTGACGACTTTGAAAACCACCCCTCTCCGCTGGCAATCGTCCTCGGAGAGGACATCACTGGTCAGCCGATTTGCGAAGATATCGCGGTCATGCCGCACATGTTGATCGCCGGGACAACCGGTTCTGGCAAGAGTGTCTGTATCAATACGCTGATCGCAAGCATCCTTTATCACGCCTCTCCGGAGGACGTGCGGTTTCTCATGATCGATCCGAAACGGCTTGAGCTTCCAATGTACAATGCCATACCCCATCTGCTCCGCAAAGCAATAACCGAGCCGAAAGAGGCAGTTTCTGAACTCGAGAAATTGGTCGCGGTCATGGAGATGCGCTACCGTCACTTTGCCCGCGAAGGAGTCCGCGACATAGACGGCTACAATGAAAAGATGAGGAAGAAAGGAGGCCGTAACAAACCCTACTTGGTCGTGGTCGTCGATGAACTCGCTGATTTGATGCTGACCGCACCGAGTGAGATCGAAGAGAACATCACGCGTTTGGCCCAGATGTCGAGAGCCGTGGGCATACATCTGGTGTTGGCAACGCAGCGACCTTCGGTCGATGTAATAACAGGATTGATAAAAGCCAATTTCCCATGCCGTATCGCTTTCCAGGTTGCTTCAAAAACAGATTCCCGTACAATTCTCGACATGAACGGAGCAGAATCACTGCTGGGCCGTGGCGACATGCTTTTTCTACCGCCAGGCAAGGGAACGCCGGTCAGACTTCACGGCGCCTACATCGCCGCAGACGAAGTCAGCGGTATCAGCCAACTCATTTCCCGCATTTACTTGAGAAGACTATTGAGCGATGTCGAGGGCGACCTCGAAGAGATCGTAGACGCGATCATTGACGAAGAGCTTTGGACGATATTTACTGATACCAGCGATGTAGCATTCGACGAAAAAAGGCGTGCGCTTTCCAATATCCTGCAGGTGGAAAAGATCGACGAGATCATCGACGCGGGATATTATCCGAAACTACCGGAAACGGAAATCGAAGAGGTCGTAGAGGAAATCGAAACTGACATGACCGTGGATCAATTATTTGAGGAGGCGGCCCGACTTGTATTCAGACATCAAGTGGCATCGGTTTCCTTACTGCAGCGAAGGCTCAATCTTGGCTATGCGCGCGCTGGACGGATCGTCGATCAGCTCGAGGCTGCCGGCATAGTCGAACCATTCCAGGGCAGTAAATCCCGCAAAGTACTCATTGAAAGAGAAGAAGAACTGGAAGGAATACTCAAGAAGTACTCAACCACCTGATCAACCCGTATTCACCAGAACGACAGAGATCTTACCGATTTTAGTTAAACGGCTTACGTGTCGTGCAAGGTGACAATAATCACAATCATCACTTTAGCGGCAAATGCGATGTAAAAAAAGGTTTGCAGTCCTGCCAGACTATTCCATTTCAAAAACCCGCTGCAGCTCTATCATGTACTTTTTTACCAGGTCCTTGTTGATCTGAGGAACAGCCTCGTACACCTGATGGGATTCCTCCATTCCCTTCATCACCTCTTTTACCGTCTCTTCTGATTGGCCTTTCATCTGCTCTTTCATTTGAACCATCATAGAATCCATGAATACCGCAGCAAGGGCCATGTATGTTTTACCAAGCGCCGGCCAGAATTCTTCCCAGGACATGCCAGCTGCTCTGAGTTTCGCGTCGAGTTCAGGAATCTGCTTGTTCAACGTCGAATATTGCCCCATCATCGATTTAAACGCATCAGGGCCTTCAAGCAATTCCATTTCTTTGTCTATCTCCGCAGCCGCCTCTTTGAACGCAGGCAACGCTTTGATGAATCTCTGTAGTTCGGCTTCGGTCAACGTCCCGTAGTATAGTTCAACCTCTGTCTCGGGTTTTTCGACCTCCACCTTGGGACTTTCTTCGGGTGCTCCACAGAACAATAGCAGAAGACCGAAAAGTATTGACAGGTTCATAAACTTTCTCATCAAGTCCTCCTTTCAGTTAATTAGATTGCTTTGTTATCGCGATTATAATGCTACAACTTGATTCTGACCGGCCTGTTTGGCACGTCTGAGTGCCTTCTCCGTTTGTTCGAGCAACGCAGCCAGTGTCTCGGCGCTGCTCGGATAGGTTGCAATACCGATCGATATTGTGACTTTTTTCCTACCTGACCCCTTCACCGCGAATGGTGTATGCTCAACAGCATTGCGCACGCGCTCGGCAGCGTTTACCGCCGCCTCATTCACTGCCTCGGGCAAAAGGATGAGGAAATCCTCACCCCTGTACCTTGCCACGAAATCCGTATCCCGCACGTTTTTCTTCAAGGTGGAAGCAACATGCACCAGCAGTGCATCACCGACTGCCTTGCCGTGCTTTGCCTTAATATTCCGGTAATTATCAGGCGTTATCATGGCCAGACTCAGTTGCCGCGTGTACCCTTTTGCCTTTCTGAACTCCATGTCCAGAACAAGATCGCAGAAGCGACGATTAGGAATATTAGTAAGGGCGTCGGTTAGGCATGTATGCTCGATCTCCTGTTTCAGTCTCTGATTCTCCTGACCCAGTCTTTCATGAGCGACCTCGGCGGCCAGTCTCTGGGCAAGTACATCGATTACGCTTTCATCATCTTTTTTAAAAGCTTTACTCAGTGTGACATTCTCCAGGATAACCGTACCGTATATCTTACCATCATATCTCATTGTCGCACCGAGCACGCCACGCACATTCCGGAGCGGCGGTGAGAGGTGATGTTTCCTGCAAAAACCGGTTAGATCACGGTTCACGATTATGGTCTTCCGCTTCTTGATCATCAGGGCGCAAAAATCCTCAAGAAAAGAACCTGCTTTCACAGCTTTACCCGTACTAGATCTCATTGTGCGCTCACTGTCTAAATTGTGGACGATTATGAAAACCTTCGTATTCTTGAAATGTCTACGCAACTCCTTTTCGACACC
>JBFEPB010000192.1:0-3956 GCA_041550295.1 bacterium
AAGATCGATTACCTCGGTGTTGAGCACAGAAACGGGGAATATGTTCACAAATACAGCATTGCCAATGTCGGTAACAAGGATATCTTCGTTCCCTGTCGGATCGAGAGTGACCTGGAAGAATATACAAAGGATCTTTTCGTCAAAAAAGGTGATCAGGTACCCATCATGGTTAAGAGCAGTCAGAGCGAAACGATCGACCACATAAAAATAGATCCGGAAGAAATATTCCCGGTATGCGAGGCTGGATTTAAGGGTCCCGGGGCGACAGTGTATGAAAATCAGCAGGGAGAAGTAAAACCGTACAATATCGCAGTGGACGGACCTTTTGGAAAGGCCGGCATCACCGAAGATATGTCGTTGGTCAAAATGGACGGTGTAGAGCTTACGGGGAATGACCTGCGTGCATTGAATCATATGTTGTTGCGTCAGGCAGGTGAGGATGTGATGTTCCTGGTCACGTCTGGCGGTGCCGAGCCTTACGAAATAGCAGTTAGGTATTGATAGCCATCTCTGTACTCTGATTTTTTATCTATGCAATTATTGAGTGCTTTAGCACTCAAGGAGGGATTTAGTATATGAACTATGACCTGGAGAAAAAACATCACATATCCTATTGCGGTTCTTACTGCCACCTGTGTGACTGGCACACAGGCAGGATCAGGAAAGCATTCAACCTGGGGGAAGACATGATCGCTAATCTGGGGCTACGCAAACAGTTAGGGGACGATGTGGATGTGGACAATTTTGAAAAGGGGCTGCATAAATTAGCCCGGTCATCGATATGTCCGGGATGTAAAGCTGAAGCCGGTACGTACGGCGCAGAAGGTGACCGCTGTAAGATTCGCCAGTGCTGCTACAGCAAGGGATATGATTTGTGCAGTGATTGTTCGGAATTTCCGTGCGAAAGACTTAAGAGCAATCCCGGTGTGATCAGATTTCACTGCATAGAAAACTTGAGGGAAATAAAGGAAAAGGGTTTGAAGCAATGGGTCGATCGGCAGTGGAAGCGATACGTTACGCAGTCGGTTGAGTAAGCAGATGAGCTTACGCCACAAACTTGACACGGGTAATACCAAGTGTATAATCATCTGGTAAGTCAGTAGTATGGTAAGTACCACTAAAATATCATAGTGAGAGTTAACATCGGTGAACGCCCGTTGCGTTCAAGGAGGTAGGAGTGGAAAGGAAAGATTTTTCCGTTGAGGAAGCTTTGCAGTATGGTTGGGGAGTAATGAAAGATAACATATGGTTTTTTGTTGGCGTCCTTGCCGTTGCCTGGGTTATTGCGGGCGTGCCGCATCTTATAGCCGGTATTCTGCAAAAAGAAAGCATCAGTCTTTCTTTTATTTTCCGTATCATTGGATGGGTTGCGGATATCATAGTCTCAATAGGATTGATCGCGATCGCGCTTAAATTCCTGGATAATCAGCAACCAAGATTCGAGGATCTGTTTTCTTTCAAACCTTTCTTCTGGAAATATCTAGGTGCGTCAATACTAACTGGACTCGTTGTCTGGCTTGGTTTGATCTTGCTCATCGTTCCAAGCATATATTGGGCGCTCAAGTTCCAATTTTTTGGCTATTTCGTAGTTGAACAGGGGTGCGATCCGGTTGAGGCAATGCGCAGGAGTTCGAGGATAACTTATACGGTCAAGTGGAAATTATTATGGTTCGGGGTTGTGCTTGCATTCATTAATATAGTCGGTGCGATGGTTTTGCTTGTGGGGCTTTTCGTTACGGTTCCGTTTACCCTGCTTGCCTATTCTTATGTATATCGTAAACTGCTGGCGCAGACCGAGTCAGCTCAGGCATTGCCTGGAGCGCAGGAAGCAGCGCCGGCTGGCTAGAGCAGCACGGATCGATCATTAGTTTGAGGGGGTATCTGTGAAAAAGTATATATTTCTAAGTTTCTTTCTGTTACTGTCTGCCTATCCGCTTGGGTGGAGCAAGACAGTCCGCGCCGATGTCACCAATGACCGTATAGATGACATCATAAGAATGGGTATGAAGATCGTGACGGTGCAAGATGGTGCCTCTGGTAAGTTGCACACTGTCGCCGTCGGTGAAGAATACCTTGCCGATATTTCAGTCGATGATTACTTTAGTGGCACCAAAGGCAATGATCTGGCGGTGATAACGCTCCCTGAGAAGGGGTTCCTCACCGAGGTCTACGGGTACCGGAACAAACGTTTCGTAAAAGTATCTGACATACTACCCGGCGAGCTTACCTTTGACGAAGAATTGCGTCTGTTCGGTTACGCTACGCACGAGTGGGATCGGCATGAGGTTTTGATATATTGGCCCATAATCGAGCACGAAGGAAAGCTTGTGGCGGCACCACTTGTGCAGTCTGCCGAGACAACACTGGTTGCTGCGGCGAATAGTACAACCGAATTGAAAGTTGACCTCCTTGAAAATACATTTATGATGTGTGTAGCCACAACGCTAGATAAGGATGTAATAGTTTTCTTGGAGGACGAGGACGCTACACTGATAAAGCAGACCAAGATAGATTCTCGGATCGGTTTCTATGGCCGCGTAGTGGCTGGAAGAGCTAAGACTGTTTCCCTCAATATCGACAATTCACAATCTGATAAAACAAAGTCCATTCATGTCATCGTTAAGCAGTATCATTATTTATGATTGAGGATAGCGTATCAAGGTATGTTTTCGTATTCTGATAATTATGCAAAAGGAGTGTGAATATGTTTGATTTCTCTCATTCTGCATGTCTCCATTTCTCCCTGTCTCAAAAACGGGAGGCGCGATGAGTACTGTGGTTATAGTGGGTGCTGGTATGGGCGGCCTTATGGCCGGCAACCTGCTCGCCAAAAAGGGTCATAAAGTAACAATATTCGAGTCTCATACGATGCCAGGAGGTTACACCGCAGGTTTCTGGCGCAAGGGTTATTACTTCGAGAGCGGGACGCTGTCTTTTGAGATGGCAAATTTGATATTCGGGGCAATGCGCGATATAGGTGTATATGATAAACTCCAGTTTGTCCGCCAGATAGCACGTTGGGTCTCGCCAGACTATGATTTCGTAATGCATTCTCTGGATGATATGAAAAAATCAATTCTCGAAGCATTCCCATCAGAAAAGGAAAGGCTCTCGAAATATTTTGCTGAGATCGACCGCCTGTGTGACATATACAGAGGGATTGAAAAGCCAAATACATTCCTGAATAAGCTGACATTACCGTTCCGTATGTCCAGGTTCATTGGTATGGTCAAGAAGTATGGAAGGATGACTTCTTCGGAATTTGCCGAGATGTATTTTGAGAAAGGATCTAAGGTATACTATACCTTCAAGGATGTCGGGTATACTGATATGCCAGCGATGATAGTACCGGCAGCGTTCATGTCATTTCTCAATGACTACTGGACCGTGAAGACGGGCATGCAGTCGTGGGCCGACGTTCTTGCGGAGAATTTCCGCAAACTCGGTGGTGAGTTAAGACTGAAATCAAGAGTAGAGAAAATACTCACGAAAGATGGAACCGCAATAGGTGTAACGTGCGGCGGAAAAGACTATATGGCGGATTATGTTATATCTGCCAGTGATTACAAGAAGACTTTCTTGAATCTGCTCGATGACCGGTCATTGCTCGGTGATGATTTCGCAGAGAATATACAAAATGCAGCCGTTTCCGAAGGCTTTTTTGTGGTATATCTGGGGCTGGATATATCCCGTGAGAAGATGCGGGAGTATCTAAAGGTTCCCCATGTTTTGTACGGCGACTGCAATCCACCAGGACCTGATATGGGTGATACAAAAGATGAAAGTTTTTTTGAGAAAGTCTGGCTCAGTGCCTATTCTCCATCGCTCATGAACGAAGAGCTCGCACCCAAGGGCAAGTCCTCGCTGATGATCAGTTGTATGGTGCCGCCCAGGTGGATGAACAACTGGGGTGGCGGTGACCGCAAGGTCTATAAAGAATTGAAGGAAGAGGCAAA